>NZ_PZGG01000020.1 GCF_003043455.1 Staphylococcus simulans
GGGCAGGTGTATAGATGTCGTGAAAAAAGAGCAATTTGAAACAAAAGTAAAAAAGCAACTTTGGTTCCTGAATAAGAAAGAAAAAGGTCAGTTGAACCAAGTGTTAAATGATTTAGAAAACAATGAGACGAATTCATTAACTTATAAACAGCCTATCAAGTTTTCAAATCAATTTTTAAGAACGCATATCTTCAAACAGCGTAACCAAGGCACAGCCTCACTCTTCTTAATTATTGTTGGAATGCTACTTATCAATGCATTATTACTGGGTTTGTTTTTATTTGGTTTATTAACGAGTTTAAGTGTGGTTCAATATTTTGTGAACCCACAAGTTAACTTATCGTTTGTACAATTAGCTTTAATTCTGATTGGTGGTATTATATCGTTGATTGTCGCAAGTATTTTGATGAAAGTTGTCACAGCTTTCTTTACTAAAAAACTGTTGGAACATCGCTTTAATCAACGTCATGAAAAGTCATAAAATGTAAGAAGATACATTCTAGCCATTTACGATGAACAAATGAATAATGTGCGTTTACGACTAAATGCACACCATTTTTAAAAATAAGTCTTGTCGCAAACCTTTCTTGTTTGAGACCGATTATCTCTAAACCATTTATAAAATGTTGTATTGATGCGCGTTTAGTTTGGATAGGAAATAAAATGGTTTGTTGATTTACGATTAATGGCAGGTGTTTACGAATATTGAGCATTTGTTTTAATTCATATGATGCATATTTATATTGAGTTGATTCACGTCTTAATAGTGCATTCATATATGATTTTAATGGTACTTTGGTTAAGCCATGAAACATATTGTAAACACATTCGATTTGGAAAGTATGGTGTGGGTAAGAAGTGAAATATAAAATTCTAGGACGCTCACAAACAACCATTATGATATCTCTCCTTTAAGAAAGTGCTTTAATGGTGCAAGTTTATGTCGAACTTGCATTTGATACTTTCTGATTGTAGTCGCTGATTTCTTCATTAAAGCTTGAATTTCGAACTGCTTATAGCCGCATAATTTTAAATTCAACCACATACGTTCATAGTCATTAAGCAACAAATAATATTCAGAGGCGATCAACTGTGTTAGATAACCGTAATCGCAATATTGATTCGGATCTTTAACCTCTGAGATGATTGCTTGATTACTTTCTTCCATTATCTTTCCTTTCTTTCTAAATAAATCGATAAGATAGTAGTTAAGCCTTTGAAATAAATAACCGCTCATGCTATTATGAATGGACGTATCAAATTGTCGTAATAATGACCACATCTTAATTGATAAAAGTTGGGCATATTCTTCAATATCATACTTAATATTATACTTTTTCAATAAAGCATAAATGATACCCTGGTGCCGAATGATTAATGTCTCTATATGCATCGTCACACATTCAATCTTTGTACATAACATATTATTTCTGGTTGATTTGAGTTTAACGAAGCGGGTTAATTCTTTCATTTGCTTAATGTACAAAATAGGTGTTAAATAGAAGGGTAGAATTAAATAATTTAACAAAATAAATTGTAGTTTTCGACATAATAAGCATGATTAAACATAATTTACTAATAGATGGGAGGATTCTATGGATTACGCACACTTGAATTTAGAACACTTTTTCGCACGCCATGATGAATTGGATATGATTAAAGATAGTTCAGATTTTGTAATGATTAATAATATGACAAATGAAATGATGTATCGTGATGGCAAAATTGAAGGTACAATCGATTTGAACCGTTACTACTATAAGAATAGATCAGAAGCAGCTAGTTTTATTATTATGGAGTATAAACGTCCAGAATAATTGTAAACTTAAGTCAGTATCTGCCTGTTTATTACAGAAGTGTCTGTAAATAAATAGGCTGTTTTTTTATTAATAAGCTGTTATTTTGCACGAATCATGTACTGATGTTATAGAAATATTATTGAAAGAATACAGCAATATTACATTCTGACTTCAAACACATTCTATAGAAAAAGATATGATAGAATGGTGGTTGGATAACTTTAAATTGTGATACACTGCAAAAAGTGTTAAGATTTAGAATCAAAACGAAATAATTTATAAGTGTTATAAAACCGTAGGAACTATGGGGATAGCTCGGTAGTAAAAAGAACAGTCATCATGAAAGCACCGAGAAGCTTTAACACCATTTTACATAGTGTTAAGCAGTTCACTTTAACTTGACCTAAGAGGTGTAATTATGACGAAACACAAGAAAGGCTCTATCTTCGCAATTATAGGGCTGCTTGTTATTTTGGCTGCGACAGGTTATATTTTCTTTTCGATGATTTCTGATCAGATACTGTTCAAACATGTTAAAAAAGTAGAAACAGTAGAACATTTAGACGTAACTTTAAATCAAGCAGCTAAAAAACAAATTAATAACTATACAAGCCAACAAGTTTCCGACAAAAATGATAGATGGCATGATGCAACAGGAACAGAAATCAAGCAAGCCATGGATAGTGAAAAGTTTATCGATGACAAAACTCAAAAGTATCAATTCTTAGATTTATCAAAATATCAAGGTATCGATAAAAACAGAATCAAGCGTATGCTTGCTGACCGACCTACACTATTAGCACATACTGAAGACTTTATTCATGCAGCTAAAAAACGACAAGTGAATGAAGTTTACTTAATTTCACATGCAATCTTGGAAACAGGCGCTGTAAAAAGTGAATTATCAAAAGGTGTAGAAATTGACGGTAAAAAATATTATAACTTCTATGGTGTTGGTGCATTAGATGAAGACCCAATTAAAACGGGTGCTGAATATGCGAAAAAACACGGTTGGGATACACCAGAAAAAGCAATTGACGGCGGTGCAGAATTTATTCATAAGCACTTCTTATCTAACCCAGACCAAAATACGTTATATAGTATGAGATGGAATCCTAAAAATCCTGGTGAACATCAATATGCGACAGATATCAAATGGGCTGAAAGTAACGCTTCACTTATCGCAGATTTTTATAAAAAGATAAATACTGAAGGTAAATACTACAAGTTATTTGTTTATAAAGATGACAAAGAACATCAATAATAGTTCAATTTAATATATAGTTTAAAGCGAAATGATTAAATGATTGTGATTTAATTGTTTCGCTTTATTTTTGTTTGTTGCATAATAGAGAGTGAAGCAATAACAGGGTAGTTATGAAGGAAGAGTAGGAGGTTATTTGTATGCGTGTTGCAATAATCGGAATGGGCACTGCAGGTGTCAGCATTTTAAGACAATTAGAACAGCATCCATATTTTAAAGAACTAGACATTGATGTTTACGATAATGCTAAAAATATGGGGCAAGGTGTACCATTTCAAAACGACAGCTCACAATTACTGATTAATTTACCAAGTAAAGACATGTCATTAAATTCTAAAGACCAAGAAGAGTTTTACCACTGGTATCAACAACAAAATGATTTTAAATTTGAAAATGCAACGTATTTACCACGATTTGTTTTCGGCCACTATATGAAGAGTTATCTCGATAAATTTAATGATATGTATAACAATATCCACATTATTACTGAAAAAGCGACTGAAATGTATATAGAAAAAGGTTTTGAAAAAGATGCACATATTCAATACTTTATTTGTACCAATCACGAACAAGAAGCATGCCGTCAATATGACTATGTTTTTCTGACTATTGGTACAATGTCTTATCATGACCCATATCAATTGAAAGGTCTAAAAGGATTTATTAAATCACCTTATCCAACATATGAAACGTTAAATACAGTAGAAAGTACAGATGATATTGCAGTTATTGGAACGGGATTATCCAGTCTTGATGTTATTCGTTATGTGGTAAAGCATCATCCTAATTTACCGTTGACTGCGGTAAGTCGACGTGGAGAGTTGCCAAGTGTCAGAGGAGAAATGCCAGATATCACATTAAAGCATCTGACAAAAGATAACTTTAATGACATTATTAAATCTCATTTTGGTGTTGTTCCATTAGAGACCGCTATTCATCTCTTTAAACAAGAGTGTGAGGATTTAAATATACCGCTTCAACAACTCATTGATAGAAAAGTCGGCGATCCAATCAAAGATTTAAAATATGATCTAGCGCATCCAGAAATATTAGGCGTATTCCAAAGTCTATTAGAAACAATTAAAGAAAATATGAACTGGATTTGGAATAGTTTAAGCAGCGAAGATCAAAGAGAGTTTATGAAACGCTATATGCCGATTTTAAAAGCAAATTCTAATCCGATGCCACCGCGTACAGCACGATTGCTCATAGAAGAGATTGAAGCAGGTCATTTATTAATTAAGAAGGACTTAGAAAAAGTCGTACAAGAAAATGATACATTCATATTTAAATATAAAGATTCCAATGAAACTGAGCAATATAACGTTGTCATTAATGCAACTGGACCTAGAACACAATTAAAAGATTTAGATGAAGATGATTCATTCTTAATTGATATTGCGAACAGACAAATTGTGCAAGCACACCCAATGGGCGGTATTCAAATTGTGCCTGAAACGAATCAAGTGATCAGTCCAAGATATGGGACTTTGCCGCACTTAATTGCGATTGGTCAAATCACAAATGGAATTAACCAAGCTCGTAATGGTGTGAATATGATCGTGCGTCAATCAGTACAAGCCGTTAATAGTTTATATGAATTTCATTCTGAAAATAGAAGTTAATTAAGTAATATTTATTGTCAGTTAATTTAAAATACGCTATGCTTATTACATGAGCCAAGTTAGTGCTCAATTGATTCAGAAACAATTTCATAATATTCTTTCGGGGCAGGGTGCAATTCCCAACCGGCAGTAAAAACATAAGCCTGCGACCTGTACTCTATTGTAGAGTATGGCTGATCTAGTGTGAATCTAGAGCCGACAGTAAAAGTCTGGATGGGAGAAAGAATCAAGACGTCATTAAATATGATTTTTAAATTCGTATTTAAGTGAAGTCTAATTTGTGTTAGCAATTTTTAACATGGGTGGACTCTGTTTAAATACGATGATGATACATTTTTCCGTTGCCTCTTTATTTAGGCGACGGAATTTTTTATTTTAATGAGGTGATTGTTTGAATCGTTTTTTACAAAATGCAATTGCATTAGCGAAAATGGCTGAAGGCCAAACAGGTGTGAATCCAGCTGTAGGCTCTGTCGTCGTTAAAGGTGGCAGAATTGTCGGTTTGGGTGCGCATTTAAAACAAGGTGAACGTCATGCAGAAGTACAAGCATTAGATATGGCAGGTACGGATGCGAAAGGTGCAACAATATATGTGTCACTTGAACCTTGTACACACTTTGGCTCTACACCGCCTTGTGTTAATAAAATCATTGAAGCAGGTATTGCAAAAGTTGTATATGCGATGAAAGATATAACTTTAGATTCACCTGGTGATGCGATTTTAACTGAAGCAGGAATTGCGGTGGAATATCAGCATGACGCACAAGCAGAAGCGATGTATACAGATTTTTTCAAAGCTAAACAAGCACAAATTCCTGAAGTAACTTTAAAGGTGAGTGTCAGTTTAGATGGTAAGCAAGCAACAGATTACGGTCAAAGTAAATGGATTACGAATCCAGGTGTGAAACAAGATGTGTTTAAACAACGCGCGAGACATGATGCAATTCTTACTGGCGCCGGTACAGTGCAAGCTGACAATCCGAGTTTAACGGTAAGGTTAGAAGGAGAAAGACAGCCTGTACGTGTGGTATTAGCAAGAAGCGGTCATTTGGATCTCACACAAACACTATTTACAGACCAACAGACTTCTGTGCTTGTGTATACAGAAAATACAAAATTAAAAACACAAGAACATGAATCTAATGTTCAAATTATTGTATTAGATGATTGTTCTATTGAGACTATTTTAAAAGATTTATATCAAAGAGGTATCGGCTCAGTATATGTAGAAGCCGGACCTAAAGTGACTTCACAATTTCTCCAATCACAGTGTGTACAAACACTGATTATTTACTACGCCCCGAAAGTAATTGGAGGTTCTGGCAAGTATCAGTTTTATCAAACTGATGACGTACTTCCATTAGCACAAATTCCTCAATTTGAAATTGACCATTCTGAAATCATCGATCAAAATATCAAAGTTGTATTAAGAAAGAAGTGATTTCATGTTTACCGGTATTGTAGAAGAAGTCGGTACGGTTGATCGTCTTGTGACAGAACAAAATGTCATAAAGCTCTCTATCGCATGTCAAACGATTTTAGAAGATATGCATATCGGCGATTCAATCAGTGTCAATGGTGCATGTTTAACAGTAACTTCATTTAATGACAAATCCTTTGATGTGAATGTTATCAAAGGTACTGAAAATAAAACATATCTCAATCAACTGACTAAAGGCAGCGCAGTCAATCTTGAACGTGCTATGCCGAGTCAGGGCCGATTTGGCGGTCATTTTGTATTAGGTCATGTAGATGAAGTCGGAAAAGTCCTAAAAATCCGACCATCTTCTAACTCAAATATTATGACTATTCAATGTCCTAAATCTATTACTGATCAAATGATTCAACAAGGTTCTATCACGGTTGATGGAACAAGTTTGACGATTTTCAGACTAGCAGAAGGCCAATTTGATATTCACTTAATTCCTGAGACGAAACGCGCCACGATTTTAGGACAAAAACGTGTAGGTGATGCCGTACATTTAGAGGCGGATATGTTATTTAAATATGTACAAAAAGCAATTTCAAATCAAAATACTGAATTAACGCCAGACAAATTAGCGCAATTCGGATTCTAAGAGGAGTGTTCAGAAATGCAATTTGATGATATTGAAAGTGCAGTTGAAGCACTAAAACAAGGTGAAAGTATTATTGTTGTGGATAATGAAGACCGAGAAAATGAAGGTGACTTGGTTGCTGTGACAGAATTGATGAATGACAATACAGTCAATTTTATGGCAAGAGAAGCACGTGGTTTGATTTGTGCGCCGCTTGCACCTTCTATTGCACGCTCATTAAATTTGGAACCAATGGTTAAAGATAACAGTGACGCATTTGGAACAGCATTTACTGAAAGTGTTGATCATGTCGATACAACAACAGGTATCAGTGCTGCTGAGAGAATGTTGACTGCGAAAGCTTTGATTAATGATGAGAGTACAAGTGCGGATTTCAATCGACCAGGTCACTTATTTCCCTTGATTGCGAGAATCGGCGGGGTGCTGGTACGTCCAGGGCATACTGAAGCGGCTGTGGATTTAGCAAGCATGACTGGCTCAAAACCTGCAGGTTTAATTTGTGAAATTATGAATGAAGACGGCACGATGGCTAAAGGTGAGCAGCTTCAAGCATTTAAAGAAAAACATCAATTAAAAATGATTACAATCGAGTCTTTAATTCATTACCGTAAATTGCATGAACAGCATATGCATGCAAAGGCTAAAGTTAAACTACCGACAGATTTCGGTACATTTGATATGTATGGATTTGAATCCGATTATTCTCATGATGAAATTGTAGCGATTGTAAAGGGTGATATCCATAACGTCGAAAATGTACGTATTCATTCTTCTTGTCTCACTGGTGATATATTCCATAGCCAACGTTGTGACTGTGGTGCTCAATTAGAAGCGGCTATGAAATACATCGACGAACATGACGGTATGGTGATTTATTTACCTCAAGAAGGTCGAGGCATTGGTTTGATTAATAAGCTGAAAGCCTATGAACTGATTGAACAAGGACACGATACTGTCACTGCAAATTTAGCTTTAGGTTTCGAAGAAGATTTACGAGATTATTATCATGCTGCTGAAATTCTGAAACATTTCGGTATTGAAAAAGTAAATCTCTTAAGTAACAACCCAGAAAAATTTAAAGGACTAAAACATTATGGTATTGAAGTTGAAAAACGTATTGAATTGATAGTACCTGAATGTAGTCATAACCATGATTATATGCAGACGAAAAAAGTGAAAATGGGTCACATGATTTAAATAAATTTTAACGATATTATTGGAGGAATTAACATGAACTTTGAAGGTAAATTATTAGGTAAAGATTTAAAAATCGGTATTGTTGTGAGTCGTTTTAATGATTTTATTACAGGTCGCTTATTAGAAGGGGCTAAAGATGTATTAGTCCGTCATGAAGTAGAAAATGATAATATTGATGTAGCTTATGTTCCAGGCGCATTTGAAATTCCTTTAGCTGCTAAAAAATTAGCAGAAACAAATAAATATGATGCGGTGATTACATTAGGTTGTGTGATTCGTGGCGCGACATCTCATTATGACTATGTATGTAATGAAGTGGCGAAAGGTGTATCAAAAGTCAGTGATTCAGCAGGCTTGCCAGTAATCTTCGGTGTCTTAACAACCGAAACAATTGAACAAGCGATTGAACGTGCAGGCACTAAAGCGGGTAATAAAGGTGCAGAATCAGCAATGGCGGCAATCGAAATGGCAAACTTATTAAAATCAATTCAATAACACCAAGCTTGTGTGAAATGATAGATATAAAGAAGGCAAGGCCAAAAAGTGGTCTTGCCTTTTTTCGTGAATAAATAATTTAGTTACGTTTCTTTAAGCTTGTGAGACCGAAACTTAAAGCGATGACTGCAGCAACAGCACCAGCGCCAACAGCTAATGTTTTAGGTTTCACAAATTCTTTAACCGCTAGATTTAAGTTTTGCGGACGTTCAGCTAAACGACGCATAAAGTAACCGAACCAATCTTCACCAAATGGTACATAGATACAGAAGTGATAACCATCATCAGCAATTTCATATGCTAACTCTGAGCGGAAACCATATAACATTTGGAATTCAAATTTATCACGGTCAATATGATTATCTTCTACAAATTTTTTAACATGATCGATAATTTTATGGTCGTGTGTAGCGATAGATGTAAAATTCTTCGCACTTTTCAGTCTTTTTTCGATAAGCTTAATGTAGTTTTCATCGATATCTTCTTTAGTTTGGTAGGCGATAGACGCATTTTCTTTATAAGCACCTTTGACTAAACGTAATCGAATGTGCGGATAATTTTCAATCATATTATCTGCTGAATATAAATAGGCTTGAACAACTGTTCCGATATTATCGTAATCTTTAGATAATTCATCCAATACATATAGGATATTTGATAAGCCTGCATATTTTTCAGTATCAATATTAATATGAATATTACCAAGAGATGTTGCTTTTTCTACAATTTCTCTTAAATTTTGTGCAGCTAAATCAACATCAAACTCTGCGCCTAATTGACTGATCTTAAGAGAAATATGTGCGTCTAAATCATTATCGTAAATGGCTTGTAATACGGTTAAAATAATGTTCTTTTCTTTAATACTCTGTTCCTTTGAATCTACAAATTCACCAAGACAATCGACAGTCACCGTAATCCCCTTATCGTTTAGTGTTTGAATTGTCTTAATGACTTCATCAATCGAATTACCAACAACAACTTTGCTGGCACCTAACACTGGTCCATATTTTCGTGCTGCTTGGTTCAAAAAAGTGTTGTTAGATAAACTGATAAAAAAATCTTTGACTAATGGCATGTAAATTCCTCCCATACAACTCTGTTAAAAATAGTGTATCATGTTTCATAAATGTATGAAAACGTTAACAATATACAAATATACTTATTTATTTATAAATAACACGAATAGTAAATTATGTAATTGATATGAGAAAATAACACAATACTAAAGAGTTAGCCTAAATTCAGTTCAATATATATGTCAGTTCTAAATAGATTTTAATCGGTTCGTTTTGATACAATAAAAGTAATTAATTCAGTAGAAGGGTAGTCGTTGATATGTGGAAGTGGGAAACAGAAAGTGAAGCAAAAGGTGTCATAGTTATTGCTCATAATATATTAGAACATACAGGCAGATACGCCTATGTGATTACATCACTCAGACGAAATGGATATCATGTGATTATGGGTGACTTGCCCGGACAAGGTCAAACTTCAAGATCTAACAAAGGTCAAATTGACAACTTTGAAGTCTATCACGAACATATCTTAGAATGGTTGAGAATAGCGAGTGAATATAAATTACCTACATTTTTAATGGGTGTGGGTTTAGGTGGTTTGATAACACTAAACTTAATGGAAAGAACTGAGTTGCCAATAGAAGGTATCATATTGCTTTCACCATTAGTGGCGTTTAAAACAAATGCGAAAACACGCAAAAATTTATTCACATCAAATATTGGTGCAGGAGTCAAAGACATGCGTTTCAACATGGGAATTGAGCCTGAACATCTGACAAGAAATGAAGAAGTAATCAGAGAAACCAAAGAAGATGGTTTGATGCTGACAAAAGTATCATACCACTGGTATAAAGAAGTTGTTCATGTCATGAAAAAGACTCTAGAACATTTAGAAGACATTCAAAGCATACCAATGTGTTTAATGTATGGACAAGAAGATCAGATATTAGATACAGAAGCGATTGTAGAAATCAAAAAACGGGTTAAAACGGATGAGCTTTATTATAAAGCATGGGAAGGACTTTATCATGAAATTCATAATGAACCAGAACGTCCTTTAGTCATGCGTTATATCTTAAGTTACTTAAATAACAAAGTAAATGCATTAGGTTTTATACCGAATGACATAGATGACCAAATAGAAATTTAATGAAAAAGGCGCTGTGATAAGTTTCATCATTACAGCGTCTTTTATATTGTCGAAAATTGTTTGCAATGTGTAAAATTTCCAAGCATTTCGCATTGATTTTATAGGCTGAAATTGGTATCTTGTATATGTGAAATAAATCACATAGAAGCGATTCTAAATTGGAGAGGGTAAGTAATATGAGTAATGTAAAAGCGAATAAAGTAGTTTTAGTAGGCGACGGTGCAGTAGGTTCTAGTTATGCCTTCGCTATGGTAGCACAAGGTGTTGCTGATCAATTAGTAATTATTGATTTAGTAGAAGAAAAAGTAAAAGGCGACGTACTAGACTTAAACCATGGTATGCCTTACGGAGAATCGCCATCTGTAGTTACAGCAGGTTCATATGCTGATTGTGCAGATGCTGATTTAGTTGTTATCACTGCAGGTGCACCCCAAAAACCTGGTGAAACACGCTTAGATTTAGTAGAAAAAAACACTAAAATCTTTAAATCAATTGTGGGTCAAATTATGGACAGCGGTTTTGATGGTATTTTCTTAATTGCTGCCAACCCAGTAGATGTGCTTACTTATGTCACTAAAAAAGTTTCTGGTTTACCAAAAGAACGTGTTATCGGTTCTGGTACAATTCTAGATACAGCACGTTTCAAATATGAATTAGGTGCAGAATTCGGTGTAGCACCTGAAAGTGTTAATGCTAGTATTATTGGTGAACATGGTGATTCAGAATTAGCAGTATGGTCACAAGCAAGTATTGCTGGTCAAAATTTATATGACATTTTAAATGGCGATCCTGAACGCGCAAAACGTATTGAAGAAATCTTCTTGAATACACGTGATGCAGCTTATGACATTATCAAAGCTAAAGGCGCAACTTATTATGGTATCGCAATGGGCTTATTACACATTTCTAAAGCCATTTTACGTAACCAAAATCTTGTATTAACAGTTTCAAGTTACTTAGAAGGTGAATACGGTCATAAAGATGTTTATATTGGTGTACCAACATTAGTTAACCGTGCAGGTGCAGTTAAAATTTATGAAACACCTTTAAATGAAAGAGAAACTAAAGAGTTTAGCCACTCTGTAGAAGTATTAAAAGAAACAACTAAAAGTGTAGATAAATTATTTAACTAAGTTTAAATATAACAAGAGCAGCTATCGCATTTGGCGGTAACTGCTCTTCTTTTTATACTCAGATATTATCTTTTTTCAATCGCACAAATATAGGGTGGATTATTTTGTTGGTTGATAAAACCATATTGTAAAACATGTGCTTTTTGTTGGTCGAATTGTTGGAGATATTCAAAGACGGCATTGCTTTCTATTTGACCTTCAGGATGCCCAGGATAAATTACAAGCACGATGATGCCTTCTGGTGCTAACATATTAAAGAGTGATTCAATAGCTTGAATCGTTGTCTTTGAAGTCGTCACAATATGCTTATCACCTTTAGGCAAGTAGCCTAAATTAAAAATTGCCGCATCAATCGGTAAATCTTCCTGTTTGATGTAGTTTGAAACATGTTCATGTCCATCTAAAATCAAAGTAGTGTTGTCATAATCTTTTACTTTTTCTTGCGCAGCATCAATCGCCGCTTCTTGTATATCGAATCCATACACATGCCCATTAGGTACATGTTGCGCTAAAAATAAAGTGTCATGTCCATTGCCACATGTCGCATCAACTACTGTGCTGTTTTCATTGATGTGTGAGATGATTAAAGACTTCGCAAAAGGTAAAATACGTTCTACTTTCATGTTTGCTCCACTTTTTCTACAGGTTTGTAATGTTCACCTTGTGCAGAATGACGACGCGCTAATTCTGCATCTATCGCATTCAGTACTTCCCACTTATTAACACTCCACATCGGTCCAACCATTAAATCGATAGGGCCATCACCAGTAATACGGTGGATAATCATTTCAGGGGGTAAAATTTCCAGTTGGTCACAAACTAAGTTGACATATTCTTCTTGTGACATAAAGTTCAACATACCTTTTTCGTATTGTTTGACCATAGGCGTACCTTTAAGCAAATGTAATAGATGGATTTTGATCCCTTGAACATCCATTTGTGCAACAGTCTTCGCTGTTTCCATCATCATGTCGTAATCTTCCCCAGGTAAGCCGTTAATAATGTGTGTACATACATTAATATTATGTTTTCTGAGCTTGGCAACGCCATCATAATATGTCTGCATATCGTGCGCACGGTTGATTAAATCAGAAGTTTCTTGATGGACAGTTTGTAAACCTAATTCAACCCATAAGTACGTACGTTCATTTAAATCGGCTAAATACTCTACAACATCGTCTGGTAAGCAGTCAGGTCTTGTCCCAATGGATAAACCAACAACCCCAGGTTCTTTTAAAACAGGTTCAAATTTTTCTTTTAATACTTCTACAGGTGCATGTGTATTCGTGAAAGCTTGGAAATAAGCAATATATTTTCCTTCGTGCCATTTTTCATGCATACGTTCTTTAATTTCTTTAAATTGCACATCAATCGGATCTGCACGATTTCCCGCAAAGTCACCGCTTCCTGCAGCTGAACAGAATGTACAGCCGCCATGTGCAACTGTACCATCGCGGTTCGGGCAATCGAATCCTCCATCTAACGCGACTTTAAATATCTTTTGTCCAAATTTATTCTTTAAATGGTAATTCCATGTATGATAACGTTTATCTTCAAATGCATACGTAAAATATCCACCCATATGACATTTTCCTTTCTTAAATTAATCCATTGTAAGATTTTACCATACATTGAAGCCTCATGTTGAGCAGAAAATACGAATTAGGTCTTTTATTCATTTAGAAATTATAGTAAGATGATTTGGTTGCAAAATCCAAAGTTCAATTGAATATAAATTTTAAACACGTTTCGCTAACAGTTATTTGCCTCTGTTTGCGAAATTTTTATTGGTAAAAATACAGAACGTTTTTGCCTGAAAAAAGAGAAAAATAATAGAAAGCGGGTGGAACAGTATGAATATGCCTAAATCCATTTGGTGGTTAGTTATTGGTATGGCTATCAATATAATGGGGGCTAGTTTTTTATGGCCTTTAAACACAATTTATATGAGTCAAGAATTAGGAAAAAGTTTAACAACTGCCGGGATGGTCTTAATGATCAACTCTTTAGGTATGGTTGTCGGAAACTTATTAGGAGGCTTTTTCTTTGATAAGCTTGGTGGTTTTATAACAATTATGAGTGGTGCAGTCATTTGTTTATGTGCCACAACATTATTGAATTTCTATCATGGGTGGCCATTATATGCGGTTTGGTTAGTTATGTTAGGATTCGGCGGCGGTATCATTATTCCAGCAATTTATGCGATGGCAGGGGCAGTTTGGCCGAATGGTGGACGCCAAACTTTTAATGCGATTTATTTAGCACAAAACTTAGGTGTAGCATTTGGTGCTGCGATTGCTGGATATGTGGCTGAACTCAGTTTTAATTATATTTTCATCGCAAACTTATTAATGTATGTGGCTTTCTTTATCGTGGCAGTAACACAATTTAATTTACAATATCGAGGTAAAGTTAAAATACCAGATGCAAATCAATGGGCACAAAAGAAATATCGCAAACGTTTTGTGGCATTGTTATTACTTTGTGTCATGTTCTCAATTTGTTGGATTGCCTATATTCAATGGGAAAGTACCATTGCTTCATTTACGCAAGAAATGAATATTTCACTTTCTCAATATAGTGTTTTATGGACGATTAACGGTATCATGATTTTAGTAGCACAACCGTTGATTTACCCAGTTATTCGCTTACTTAGAGGAAACTTAAAAAAACAAATGTTTGTCGGTATTTGCGTGTTCATCGTGTCATTCTTTGTGACCAGTTTTGCGGAACAATTTTCGGTGTTTGTGATTGGTATGATTATATTAACACTTGGGGAAATGTTCGTATGGCCAGCTGTTCCAACAATTGCGAATCAATTAGCGCCTGAAGGTAAACAAGGTGCGTATCAAGGAATTGTCAATTCAGCTGCGACAGTCGGTAAAGCATTCGGACCTTTAATCGGTGGTATTTTAGTTGATAGTTTCAACATGCAAGCAATGTTCTTAACGATGATGGGCTTATTATTTATTTCAATGTTCTTTTTATTTATATATGATAAGCGTTTATCGGCAGATGAATTTGATGTTTAAACAAGGTATACATGTTATAACTTATTTTTTATAAATGTATAAACTAGGTGCTAGTAAAATATTGTTTTTTATCGGAAAGTAGAAGCGGTGACTAGGAATTTAAGACTTGCATTAAGGGTTAGAATAAAATATAGTTATAAGTGTATATGGAGTAGTAATTTAAAAGACTTATCAAGAGAGCTGGTGTTCGGTGCAAACCAGTTAAGTCATTTAGATGAACTTACCAACGATTATATTAAGAATAATACAGCTCGAGCTATTATGTATGAGGTGCGTAGAAGATACGAATGAAGGTGGTACCGCGGCACAATGTCGTCCTTCATAAGCAAAGCATAATAGTTTGAGTTGTATTTTTTTATTAGGAGGAAAGCAAAGTGAGTTTTAATCATCAAGAAATTGAGAAGAAATGGCAAGATTATTGGGCAGAACACAAAACGTTCAAAACAAATGATAACTTGGGTCAAAAGAAATTTTACGCTTTAGATATGTTCCCGTATCCATCAGGTGCTGGACTTCATGTTGGACATCCTGAAGGTTACACAGCAACAGATATTATTTCACGTTATAAACGTATGCAAGGGTACAATGTTTTACATCCTATGGGATGGGATGCATTCGGTTTGCCAGCAGAACAATATGCGTTGAATACGGGTAATGACCCACGTGAATTCACTAAAAAGAACATTCAAACGTTTAAACGTCAAATTCAAGAGTTAGGTTTCAGTTACGACTGGGACAGAGAGTTAAGCACAACGGATTCAGATTATTATAAATGGACACAATGGGTATTCATTCAACTGTTCAACAAAGGTTTAGCTTATGTTGATGAAGTGGCAGTGAACTGGTGTCCTGAACTTAAAGCAGTCTTATCTAACGAAGAAGTTGTAGATGGCGTATCAGAACGTGGCGGTTTCCCTGTTTATCGTCGTCCAATGCGTCAATGGGTTTTACGTATTACTGAATATGCTGATCGTTTATTAGAAGACTTAGAAGATTTAGATTGGCCTGAATCTATCAAAGATATGCAACGTAACTGGATCGGCCGTTCTGAAGGTGCTAAAGTCACATTTGAAGTTGAAAATCATGAAGGTAAAATTGATGTGTTTACAACACGTCCAGATACTATTTATGGTGCAACTTTTGCGGTATTAAGTCCTGAACATGAGTTAGTCTCTCAAATTACAACAGAAGAACATAAAGCAGAGGTAGAAAAATACCAAAAAGATGCTTCTATGAAATCTGATTTGGAACGTACAGACTTAGCAAAAGACAAAACAGGTGTCTTCACTGGTGCTTATGCGATTAATCCATTATCTGGAGAAAAATTACCGATTTGGATTGCGGACTATGTTTTATCTTCTTATGGTACAGGTGCGGTTATGGCAGTTCCTGCACATGATGAACGTGACTATGAATTCGCTCAAAAATTTGATTTGCCAATCAAAGAGGTTATTGAAGGCGGAGATATTTCAGAAGCGGCTTATACTGGCGATGGTCCTCATGTAAATTCTGGTGCTTTAGATGGCTTGCATAATGCTGAAGCAATCACAAAAGCGATTCAATTATTAGAAGAAAAAGGTGCCGGTGAGAAAAAGGTCAACTATAAATTACGTGACTGGTTATTCAGCCGTCAACGTTATTGGGGCGAACCAATTCCAATTATTCATTGGGAAGATGGCACTATGACAACTGTTCCAACAGATGAATTACCATTATTATTACCAGAAACTGATTCTATTGAACCTTCTGGTACTGGTGAATCTCCACTTGCGAATATTGATGAGTTCGTAAACGTTGTGGATCCAGAAACAGGTATGAAAGGTCGTCGTGAAACAAATACGATGCCGCAATGGGCAGGCAGCTGCTGGTACTATTTACGCTACATTGATCCGCATAACGATGAAATGTTAGCAGATCCTGAAAAATTAAAACATTGGTTACCGGTTGATCTATATATCGGTGGTGTAGAACACGCTGTACTTCACTTGTTATACGCAAGATTCTGGCATAAAGTGCTTTATGATTTAGGTGTTGTACCAACGAAAGAACCGTTCCAAAAATTATTCAACCAAGGTATGATTTTAGGTGAAGGTAACGAAAAAATGAGTAAATCTCGTGGTAACGTTGTAAACCCTGATGACATCATCCGTTCTCACGGTGCTGATACATTACGTTTATACGAAATGTTCATGGGACCTTTAGATGCGGCAATCGCATGGAGTGAAAAAGGTTTAGATGGTTCAAGACGTTTCTTAGACCGTGTGTGGAGATTGTTTGTGAATGAAGATGGCTCATTATCTTCTAAAATTGTAGATACAGATGATAAATCACTTCAAAAAGTTTATAACCAAACTGTTAAGAAAGTCACAGAAGACTTTGATACATTGAATTTCAACACTGCAATCAGTCAATTGATGGTCTTCATCAATGAAGGTTACAAAGCGGATCAATTATACAAACCGTATGTTGAAGGTTTCGTGAAAATGTTATCACCAATTGCACCTCACTTAGGTGAAGAATTATGGGCTAAATTAGGTCATGATGAAACAATCAGTTATCAACCATGGCCAGATTTCGATGAAGCATTATTGGTTGATGATGAAGTTGAAATCGTAGTTCAAGTGAATGGTAAAGTCAGAGCAAAAGTCTTCATTCCTAAAGATGCGACGAAAGAAGAAATGGAAGATATTGCGTTACACAATGAGAATGTTAAATTAGATATAGGGGATAAAGACATCAAGAAAGTCATCGCAGTTCCACAAAAATTAGTTAACATTGTAGCTAAATAATAAAGGAGGATGATTAAGTTATGGAAACAATCACAACTGATGAATTGAAAAAGAAAATGTTCAATAATGAACCAATTCATATCATTGATGTCCGAGAAAATGAAGAAACAGCAACAGGAATCATTCCAGGGGCAACAACCATTCCAATGAATGAAATTCCTGATAACCTCAATGAATTCAATGAGAATGATACGTATTACATTATTTGTGCTGCAGGTGTTCGCAGTGCGAATGTGGTTAATTACCTGAAAGAACAAAACCCTAATATTCATGCGGTTAACGTCGAAGGCGGTATGAAAGCATGGGGCGATGAAGGTTTAGAGATTAATAGTATCTAATTGAATGATAATAGCCGAAACTGGTCGTATATTTACGACACGGTTTCGGCTATTTTTCATATTGTTTATTAATTTGTGAGGAAAAACTTATTCAAACTGTCCAGCATTGATACCTGAGACGCGGCCAGTCACTAATGCGCTAGTGATATTGTAACCACCAGTATAACCATGGATGTCTAACACTTCTCCGCATAAAAATAAACCGGGTGTGATTTTTGACATCATCGTATGCGGCTCAATTTCTTTAATAGAAACACCGCCACCTGTCACAAATGCTTTTTCGATAGGCAAAGTGCCATTGACAGTAAACGTAAAACCTTTGAACAATTGTGCAAGGGTTAAAATTTGCTGGTTTGAAATATGATGGCCTGTAGTTTCTTCAGAAACATCTGCTTGTTCTAGAATGAAGTTGAGATAACGTTCTTCGATGATACCGCGTAAACTATTTTTAACAAGCTTATCTGGCGTTTCTTTAATTAAAGATTTAATGCGTGATTGCACCTCATTTTCCTTTTCGTCAGGGAAGACATCCAACTGCATTTGAATGTCTTGTTTCTTTTGAGATTTTTGTTCTTTAAAGACGAATTGGCTGCATCGTAAAGCGGCAGGTCCACTGATGCCAAAATGTGTAAAAATCATATCCATACGATGGGTGATACGTGGTTTGCCATTCTTTCTCAGTACAGACAACGCAACATCCTTTAAACTTAATCCTTTTAAGGTTTTACGAATAATAAAAGGTTCTTTAGAAGTGATTGGAACTTCGGTAGGGAAGAGTTCTGTTATCGTATGCCCAAGAGATTCTGCAAATGTATAGCCGTCACCAGTAGAACCTGTTTGCGGTACGCTTGTACCACCAGTCGCAATAACGACAGTTCTACTATGATAGACTTGGTCATTTTGGTCCGTCACTATAAAATGACCGTCTTTATCTTGTTTAATATGTTTGACCGCAGTTTCTTCTTTAATCTCAACTTTGTTATTGATAAGTTCCTGAACTAAAGTGTCTACAACATCTTGAGCGCGGTTAGAAACTGGGAACATTCTGCCGTGATCTTCTTCTTTTAGTTTCACTCCGCGAGATTCGAAGAACTCAATGATAGATTCATTATCAAAGACCGAAAAAGGGCTATATAAAAATTTTCCATTACCAGGAATGTGACGAATAATTTCATCATAAGGTAATCGGTTTGTGACGTTGCATCGTCCGCCGCCAGAAATTTTTAATTTTCTGCCGAGGCCTTTTTTCTTTTCTATTAATAATACTTTTTGTTTGTTTTGACTTGCGGCTGCTGCAGACATTAAACCACTGGGTCCGCCGCCGATAATAATCGATTGATACATATAATCGGTACGCGCTGAGATGAATATGCGCGTCTGCCTCCTTTAAATTTGATTTATCTATTGTGTTTAGGTTATTGTGAAAGCTTAGGTGAGTCATCTGTTTGTTTAATAGTGTCTGCCATATATTTATCTGACGCTATTGTGAAATTATTTATATAATCTTTCCTGTTAACACTATTTTAAGCTATAATACTAATGAAAAAAAGTAACTGCTGACAATTGTTGGTAGTAGGATAAGATTAAAATTATTTTCAGATAGGAAGATTGTAATGAATGAAAGTCAAGAATTAGTAAGAGGGACCTTTCTTCTAACGGTAAGTATTTTAATAACTAAAATACTCGGTGTGTTATTCATCATCCCGTTCTATGCGATTATCGGTGGAGAAGAAAACTTGGCCCCGTTCAACTATGCATATGCACCTTATAACATTGCGATTGCGGTAGCTACTGCTGGTGTGCCATTGGCTGCATCAAAATATGTAGCGAAATACAATGCGATTGGTGCTTATCATGTCAGTCAAAAATTATATCGATCAAGTTTCATCGTCATGTCAATCAGCGGTATTATCGGTTTTATTATTTTATACGCTTTATCACCATTGATTGCCAATGTAACACTTGCGCACAAATCAAACTTAGAAGGCGGCTGGACTGTTGAAGATATCACGTGGATCATTCGAATTATCAGTACAGTAGTCATCTTCATTCCGTTGCTTGCGACTTGGCGAGGTGTGTTCCAAGGATTCAAATCTATGGGGCCAACAGCTGTTTCTGAAGTAACTGAACAAGTTGCTCGTATTATTTTCATTTTAGGCGGCAGTTATGTCGTGTTAAATGTGATGGGCGGAACAGTATTAATGGCGAACGGTGTTGCAACATTTGCTGCAGCGATTGGTGCCATCGTCGGTATCTTTACGCTTTGGTATTACTGGAGAAAGCGTAAACCGCATATTGATAAAATGGTCGCATCTGATACAACAGGTTTAGATGTACCATATTCAAAAATGTATAAGGAAATTATTTCTTATAGTATTCCCTTTGTTATTGTGAGTTTGAACTTCCCGTTATTCAATATTGTAGACCAATTAACACATAATAATGCGTTAGGTATGGCAGGAGTACCGCAGCAATTGCACGATTACTTCTTTACAATCTTGAATATGACAACGAATAAAATCGTGATGATACCAACATCTTTAGCTGCTGGTTTCGCGATTAGTTTAATTCCGTATATTACAAAGACTTATGAGTCGGGTGAATTATCGGAAATGCATCGTCAAATCAGAACATCATTAGGTGTGTTGATGTTTATCACGGTTCCAGCAAGTTTAGGTATTATGGCTTTAGCAGCACCATTGTATACAGTGTTCTATAGCAGTAATTTTGATGGCAGTCGTTTATTATTCTTCTATGCGCCTGTCGCAATGTTGATTTCTTTATTAAGTATTACAGCATCAATGCTGCAAGGAATTGATAAACAGAAATTAACAGTGTTTGTAATTTTAGCTGCTGTCGTAGTTAAAATTGTGTTGAACTTCCCATTGATTGTCGCATTCCATACAGCAGGTGCGGTTTTAAGTACAGGCATCGCATTATTATTTGCGAACATATGTAACTTTTATATTTTGAAAAAGTATGCTAAGTTTACATTTACAGAAACTTGGATTCAGTTTGCGAAAATCTTTATTTACGGCTTTATTATGATGCTTTGTGTTGAAGCAGCATATTGGGTCACACAATTGGTTGTTTCACCGCAAACTAAGATCGGCAGTCTGATTATCTTAATTGTGGGGGTTATAGTCGGCATGGTCGTTTATGGCGGCATCACATTGAAAACAAGACTTGCAGACCAATTCCTAGGTGAATTGCCAAGCAAGTTACGCAGAAAGTTGAGAATCTCATAATGCGATTGGATAAATTTTTATCGAACATGGGTGTAGGCACACGCAGTGAGGTAAAACAATTGCTTAAACAGAACGCTGTTGAAGTGAACAATAAAAAAGAAAAACAAAGCAAACGTCAAATTGATCCGTATTCAGATGAAATTACAGTCAATGGAGAACAGATTACTTACATTGATAAAATTTATCTGATGCTCAATAAACCATCAGGTTATGTCTCTGCAGTAGAGGATGCAGAGCACCTGACGGTTATTGGATTAATTAAAGACTACCAGTATTTAGACCTATTTCCGGTAGGCCGTCTCGATAAAGATACTGAGGGCTTATTATTGATAACGAATGATGGTCAATTTAACCATGATGTCATGAGTCCGAATAAACATGTATCGAAAGTATATCGCGTTGAAGCGGCACAACCCGTTACGAGCGAAGACGTAAAAAAGTTCGAACAGGGTATTGAATTATCAGACGGACCCGTAAAACCGGCCAAACTTGAAATAACCGAAAATCCAAGGATTGTGTACGTTACGATTCAAGAAGGACGTTACCATCAAGTGAAAAGGATGTTTCACGCAATAGAAAATGAGGTAACTAAATTAAAGCGAGTACAAATCGGAAGTTTGAAACTGGATGAAAATCTGCCTAAAGGTGCATATCGTACTTTGACTGAAGCAGAATTAAATCTAGTGAAAAACTAAATTCTTAAAGGACAAGGTGATTATTATGGCAAAATCAAGTAACTTTTTTAAAGCAGTATTAGGTATTGGTGCAGCAACTGCAGCAGTATTATTATCAAGAAAAGACAGCAGAGACCGTCTTAAACAAGAATATGATAAATACAAAGAAAATCCAGAATCATATAAAGAAAATGCTAAAGAGTTAGCAAACCAAGTTGCATCTAAAGCAACTGAAACTTTCAACGAAGTGAAACAAGATCCTAAAGGTTATGCTGAAAAAGTAAAACAAGACCCTAAAGGTTTCTTACAAGAACAAAAAGCACGCTTCTCAAATTCAGAAGATGCAGCGTCACCAACTTTAGACGATGTTAAACAATCTGATGAAGCGCAAAACAATATCAGAATTGTAACTGAAGAAGACTTAAAACAAAATGACAATAAAGGTTCAAACGATACTAAATAATATCTTATGAACTTTCAGTACCTTAGTTAGCAGCTAAGGTATTTTTTTATGCTAAAAAATTCATTCTGAGATGACTGTGATGACAACATTTCAAGACTTAGTCAGAAAATAAGGGGGGGTTCCCACTGTTGTTTAAGAATCAGTTAGGGTAAAATATAGAGTGAACTAAAATTTGAGAAGGAAGTTGATCACGAATGTGGAAAGAAAAAGTGCAAGAATACCAAGATCAAATTATTGCTGATTTAAACGGCTTACTTTCAATCGAAAGTGTCAGAGATGATAGCAAAGCTACACCTGATGCACCGCTAGGTCCAGGTCCTAGAGCTGCGCTTGATTATATGTATCAAATTGCAGAACGTGACGGATTTAATGTCCACGATGTCGATCATGTTGCAGGAAGAATTGAAGCAGGTAAAGGTGAAGACTTATTCGGCATTCTATGCCACGTCGATGTTGTACCTGCAGGTGAAGGTTGGGATACACCACCATTTGAACCGACTGTAACTGAAGATGCTATTATTGCACGTGGTACTTTGGATGATAAAGGTCCAACAATTGCCGCATACTATGCAGTTAAAATCTTAAATGAAATGAACGTAGATTGGAAAAAACGAGTGCATATTATTATCGGTACAGATGAAGAGTCAGATTGGACTTGTGTCGATCGTTATTTCAAAACCGAAGAAATGCCTGAATTAGGTTTTGCACCGGATGCAGAATTCCCTGCAATTCATGGTGAAAAAGGTATTACAACATTCGATATTGAATTAGCAGGCGAAGCTAAAGATTCTACTGATACAAATGCAGATGTCACACTTTTATCATTTGAATCTGGTCAACGCTATAACATGGTTCCAGATGAAGCAGTTGCACATCTTAAAGTGAAATCAAGCAACTCAGAAGTGACAGAGCGTTATCAACAATATTTAGAAGCTCATGAACTTGTAGGAAATAGTGAGTTAGAGGATGACATGCTTGTTTTACGTTTAAAAGGTAAAGCAGTACATGGTATGGACCCATCTATCGGTTTAAATGCCGGCTTGTTCTTACTTCACTTCTTACGTGGATTAGAATTAGATAATCAAGCGGCTAAATTTGTTGATTTAAGTGAACGTTATTTATTCGAATCACACTTCGGTGAAAAAATGGGTATGAAATTCCATACTGATAAAATGGGAGACTTAACAACAAATATCGGTATTATTTCATATACATTGCCTGAAGGCGGCAGATTCGGTATCAACTTACGTTACCCAGAGGGATTTGAATTTGATGAAGCTATTGAAGGATTCAAGCATGAAGTCAATGATTTAGGATTTGAGCTTAAACTAGGAAAAGTTCAACGTCCGCATTATGTGGACAAAGAAGATCCATTTGTACAATCATTAGTTCAAGCTTACCGTAATCAAACTGGCGACATGACTGAGCCATATACAATTGGCGGAGGTACTTATGCACGTAATCTAGATAAAGGCGTAGCATTCGGAGCAATGTTCAGCGACTCAGAGGATTTAATGCATCAAAGAAATGAATATATTACGAAAAAACAACTTTTCAATGCTACTAGCATTTATTTAGAAGCGCTATACGCATTATGTGTGGAGGAATGAGTATGACAAACAAGGTATTTTTGAACGGCCAATTTGTAAATGAACAAGATGCAAATGTACCATACAATGACAGAGGATATAACTTTGGTGATGGTATCTACGAATACATTCGTATTTATGATAAAACGTTATTTACAGTCAAAGAGCACTTTGAAAGATTTTTACGTAGTGCGTCAGAGTTGAATATTGACTTAGACGAAACAGTAGAATCTTTAACAGAAAAGGTAGCAAAACTTGCTGAAGAGAATAACGTTGAAAATGGCGGGGTATATATCCAAGTAACGCGTGGTGCAGCACCACGTGACCATGCATTCCCAGGACCAGAAGTTAAACCTCAAATGATGGCATTTACAAGAAGTTATGGCAGACCTGTGGAAAAATTAGAAACAGGTATCAATGCAGTCACTGTAGAAGATATCCGTTGGTTGAGATGTGATATTAAAAGCTTGAATTTGTTAGGCAACGTGCTCGCTAAAGAGTATGCTGTAAAATATAACGCAGATGAAGCAATTCAACACCGCGGCGAAACTGTTACTGAAGGGGCTTCAAGTAACGTTTATGCAATTAAAGATGGTGTTATATATACACATCCGATTAATAATTATATTTTAAATGGGATTACAAGACGTGTGATTAAAGCCGTTGCTGAAGAGCAAAATATTCCATTTAAAGAAGAAACATTTACGGTAGACTTCTTGAAACAAGCAGATGAAATTATTGTTTCTAGTACATCTGTTGAAGTGATGCCTGTAGTTAAATTGGATGGAGAAGCGGTCGGAAACGGCGAAGTCGGTCCAATTACACGCCAATTGCAAAATGGCTTCGAACAAAAAATTGAGGAAAGTCATTAATTGCATGATTTTCTCCAACTTACCTTGAAAATGTGTTATAATTTTATTTTGTCGCTACTGAAAAATTAATTATTTTCAATAGCTTTCTAGAAAGTAAAATGTGTCTTTTTGTTTCTCATTTTTGGTTGAAAACCAAGGTTAAAAATTATAAAATTAACAATGAGTGCTAAGGACGTAAAAGTATTAAACTTTTGTTAAAGAAATATAAAATATGGCTCTTGAAATACACTTCTAGAGCCATTTTCTAATTGAAAGCGAGGTGAACGTGTTGGAGCAGTTCTATCAGTTAGGATGGACTTTAGATTCTGCTGGAGGCGCATCCGGAGAGGCTTATATGGCCGAACAAGATGGTCAAAAGCTGTTTTTGAAAAGAAACTCGAATCCATTTATAGCGGCATTATCAGCTGAAGGTATTGTCCCTAGATTAGTTTGGACTAAACGAATAGAAACAGGGGAAGTTGTCACAGCGCAACATTGGAAAAATGGCAGAGAATTGACTTTCGAAGAAATGACTCAGACAAGAGTGGCTAAGTTATTGAAAAAAATCCATAGCTCAAAAACATTATTAACAATGTTGAAAAGAATGGAAATGGAGCCGATTACGCCAGATATTCTTTATAATAAAATCAATACCTCGCTTTCCAGACAGGTACTGACTCATCATGTGGTCAGAAAAGCCTTGACGTATCTTGAAGAGCATAAACCTCATTTGGACCCTCGCTTTTATACAGTCGTTCATGGAGATGTAAATCATAATAATTGGTTGCTTTCTGATCGTGATGAACTTTATTTAGTCGACTGGGAAGGTGCGATGTTAGCAGATCCTGCCATCGATATTGGAATGCTGCTTTACAATTACGTTCCTCAAAATGAATGGTCAGAATGGCTTGAGAAATATGGTTGCAAAGAATCATTAGATTTAAGTAAACGTATGAAATGGTATACAGTCATTCAAGCGATTGGTCTTGTAGAGTGGTCTGAAGAACAGAAACGTTATAAAGATATGAATATATGGCTGAAATTTTTAAATGAAGTGATGAACAGCAACGTATTTATTTGAGGAGAATAAGCAAATGAGATTAAGAAATAAACCTTGGGCAGAGGATTATTTGCGCAAACATAATACAGTTGTAGATATGGATGGAACGCATGCTGGCGAAATGTCAGCATGGTTCGATAAATCACAACCGATTTATATTGAAGTAGGTTCTGGAATGGGACAATTTATAACAGAACTTGCAGTTCAACATCCCGAAGTGAACTTTGTCTCTTTAGAAAGAGATAAAAACGTGATGATTCGTGTCTTAGATAAAGTGTTGGAAAAAGATTTGCAGAATATCAAATTGATTTGTAATGATGCGATGGAATTAACTGATTACTTTAAACCAGGCGAAATTGATCGTGTTTATTTAAATTTTTCTGATCCATGGCCGAAAAAAAGACATGCGAAGCGAAGATTAACGTATCACACGTTCCTCGCATTATATAAAACGATTTTGAAAGAAGATGGGGAAATCCATTTCAAAACAGATAATCGAGGTTTATTCGCATATAGTTTAGAAAGTATGTCGCAATTTGGTATGTATTTTACAAAAATCAACTTAAATCTTCATGATGAAGATGATGAGGATAATATTGAAACTGAATATG
Organism: Staphylococcus simulans; assembly: GCF_003043455.1. Classification (GTDB taxonomy): domain Bacteria; phylum Bacillota; class Bacilli; order Staphylococcales; family Staphylococcaceae; genus Staphylococcus; species Staphylococcus simulans_A. Next base: position 26,413 of record NZ_PZGG01000020.1, read on the forward strand.
AAAGAAAGTTTGCGGACAAAGGTTCACGTATTTACCGAATGGAAGCAAAGTTTCATCATTAATCACTGCATTCAATCGAATGCAGTTTTTTTGCGTTTCTAAAGTTTGAAAATAAGTCTATATCAACCTATACTTGAGTTATATATTTGAACGTTAGGGTGAGGCTTTTGAAACTAGGAAAATTTGAAATCCATGATTTGAATGGCGGTATGACAAACATGGATGGAGGTACGATGTTCGGTCCAGTGCCTAAACCATTATGGGAAAGAAAAATACCTGCGAACGAAAAGAATCAAGTACCGATGAGTGTTTCTCCAATTTTGGTTCAAACAGAAGAACACAATATCTTGATTGATACAGGTTTAGGTCAAGGGAAACTTACAGACAAACAAAAACGTAACTTCGGTGTAGAAAATGAAGGGTTAATTGAAGAAGGATTAGAAAAATTTGATTTAACACCTGAAGACATTGATGTTGTTTTGATGACGCACATGCATTATGATCATGCATCAGGACTTTCTGATGTAGAAGGGCATGCTAAATTTCCTAATGCAGTGCATTATATCCAACAAGATGAATGGCATGAATTTTTAGCACCTAATCTACGGAGTAAAGCAACGTATTGGCCTAACCTTAATTTAGGTGATTATCAAAATCGTTTAATTTTATTTGAAGATGAAATTGAAGTGGTGCCTGGTATTCATATGTATCATACCGGCGGACATAGTTATGGTCATAGTATTATCACGATTGAAAGTGCAGGAGAAAAAGCTGTCCATATGTCAGATATTTTTCCTTCACATGCGCATATGAATCCGTTATGGGTAACGTCTTATGACGATTATCCGATGCAGTCGATCAGGGAGAAGGAAAGATGGTTGCCATGGTTAATAATGCAGGATTATTGGTTCCTGTTTTATCATGATGCGACATATTTTGCGCTTCAATTTGATAAAGAAGATTATTCTATTAAAGCTGAAGTAAAAAGAAACCGATAATACAGAAAGTAATGCATAAAAAAACAATGTCTCCGTTTGATGGAAACATTGTTAAAATAAGTATGCATACCAATTATCATTAAACTTCTTTTATGTTAATGATTTTACCATTTGTCGCATCGGCGATAAATTCATAGTTGCTGATTTTGCCGTGGTTTTTAGTTGTAACACCGCCACGGTAAATTTCATAATGAATACCGTCTTGTTCGAATGGTTGAGGTTCTGAGACAATGTATGACCCTGTCACGTTCATAAAGTAGCTTTTTACTTCTTCAATTAACTTTTGTGGGTTATACTTTTTTGTGCCTAAAAATGTGAGGTAAGCTAGTAAACTACTCAATAAAACTGTGATTGGTAATACTATCAATAACAAAATTTTTCTTCGAGACATCTCAATTTATACCTCCACTTACGTTATAACAATATTCTACCATAACATAAGGAAGATAATGAATTATTAAGGAGCGATGAACAGTGGAAATTGCGAAAAATGAAACATTACAACATATTAAAGATTTAACAGAATTTCATGGTGCACCAGGTTTTGAACAAGATTTAAGAGCGTACATAAAAAAAGAAATGGAACCTTACGCTGATGAATTCATCTACAACCGTATGGGCGGCTTTTACGCTGTGAAAAAATCTAAAAAAGAAAACGCAAAAAAAGTGATGGTCGCTGCACATATGGATGAAGTAGGATTTATGGTAACTGATATTACTTCAAACGGCATGTTGCACTTTACGAATTTAGGTGGTGTGGCTGCAGATATTTGGCAAGGTCAACGTTTAAAAGTTAAAACGAGACAGCAAGAAATTATCACAGGTGTAGTGGCAAGTATACCTAAACATTTCAGAACAGGTAACGAAGGACAGCCTCAAATTAAAGACTTAATGTTAGATATCGGTAGTGATTCTGCAGATGAAGTCAGATCACGTGGTGTAGAAATAGGGGATTCTATTGTTCCTGATACTGCTTTAATTCAATTATCTGAATACCGATTTGCGGGTAAAGCATGGGATAATCGTTATGGTTGTTTATTGGCGATTGAAATTTTAAAATTATTTAAAGACAAAGAACTTGATGTTGATTTATATGTAGGTGCAAACGTGCAAGAAGAAGTCGGTTTACGAGGTGCACGTGCAGCTGCAGAACAAATCGATCCTGATATCGCGTTTGTGGTAGATTGTTCACCAGCTAATGATATGAAAGGTGCACAACAACTTTCTGGTAAACTTGGTGCGGGCACATTAATTCGCATTAAAGACGGTACAATGATTCTTAAACCGGCATTCAGAGATTATTTGTTAGAACAGGCACAACAACATGATATTAATACACAATATTATATTTCGCCAGGCGGTACTGATGGGGGAGAAATTCATAAAGCGAATATAGGCATCCCAACAGCAGTTATTGGTGTTTGTGCGCGTTATATTCATAGTTCAGACTCAGTGTTTGATATCAGAGATTATTATTCAGCGAGAGCCTTACTTGAAGCATCGATTTTAGGTTTAGATGATGAAACCATTGCACATTTACAATATTCATAAATAATAAGAAAGAAGTGGATAAATATGAAACAATTAGAATCAGTAGAAGCATTTGAACAACTTAAACAAGGTAAAACAGTATTTATGTTTACAGCAGATTGGTGTGTTGATTGCCGTTTTATCGCACCGAGACTTCCTGAATTAGAAGAAAAGCATCCTGATTACACATTCGTATCAGTAGATCGCGATAAATTTATTGATTTAGCAGCAGACCTAGGCATTATGGGTATTCCAAGCTTTTTAGTTTATGAGAATGGCGAACAAGTCGGAAGTTATGTCAGCAAAGATAGAAAAACGATTGAACAAATCAGCGAATTTATTTCGAATATTTAAATAAAAATACCCTTAGGAAATTCACATTTTTTCTGTTCCTAAGGGTATTTTTACGGTAAACTATAAAAAGGTATGTAATTAGGAGTGTTAATATGAATGTCTTTCAAATGAGAGATAAACTAAAAGAACGTTTAAATCATTTAGATGTTAACTTTACATTTAATAGAGAAGAAGATACCTTGCGCATTGCACGTAAAGATAATGGTAAAGGTGTAACGATTAGATTAACACCCATCGTCGCGAAATATAATAATCAACAAGAGAAAATTGTTGATGAAATTGTTTACTATGTAAACGAAACAATACGACAAATGAGCGATGATGCACTACAAGAAATGGAAAACATCAAAGTAATGCCAGTAATGCGTGCTGCAAGTTTCGATAAAGAAACTAAAGAAGGACATCCGTTTGTGATAGATGCACATACGGCAGAAACTAATATCTATTATGCATTAGATTTAGGTAAATCCTATCGCTTAATCGATGAATCTATGTTGAAACAATTGAATGTCACTGCGCAACAAATAAAAGAAATGGCATTATTCAATATCAGAAAATTAGATAACCCTTATAAAACAGATGAAGTTAAAGGGAATATATTCTATTTTATTAATACGAATGATGGGTATGATGCGAGCAGAATTTTAAATACTCCATTATTAAATCAATTTGAAGAAAACTGTGAAGGTGAAATGTTAGTAGCAGTTCCACATCAAGATGTCTTAGTGATAGCAGATATTCGAAATAAAACAGGTTATGACGTAATGGCCCATTTAACTATGGAATTCTTTACGAAAGGGCTTGTTCCGATTACATCGTTATCATTCGGATATGATAAAGGACATTTAGAGCCTATCTTTATCTTGGCTAAGAATAATAAAAATAAAAAAGATAAGAGCCCAAATGTCGTTCAAGAATTGAGCGCAGTAAAAAATCAAAAGAAAAACGATAAGAAATAAGGAGAATAGAAAATGAATTTATTTTACAACTTAAATGGTGTCGGAGATGTAGCATTCTTACAAGTAGAACCTGCTGAAGGAGAGTTCAACTATACAACTCACGGTGACGTAGTGAGAATTACGTTAGACGATAAAGCTGTAGGATATAACATCTTCAATGCTTCTAAGCATTTACCAATTGAAGGTAACGGACATATAAAACTTACACCAGAATTATTAAACAGCTTACAAAAGGTGTTGAATGAATCTGGTATTGAAGATCAATTAGATTCTGACTTATCACCAAAATTTGTAGTTGGCTATGTTAAAACGAAAGAAAAACATCCAAACGCTGACAAATTAAGCATTTTGCAAGTAGATGTGGGTAATGAAACATTACAAATCGTATGTGGTGCACCAAATGTTGAAGCAGACCAAAAAGTAGTAGTCGCAAAAGTAGGTGCTGTAATGCCTAGCGGTATGGTAATTAAAGATGCTGAATTACGAGGTGTACCATCAAGTGGTATGGTGTGCTCAATGAAAGAATTAAACTTACCGAATGCACCACAAGAAAAAGGTATTATGGTATTATCAGAAGATTACCAAACAGGACAACCATTTTTCGAAGAATAAAATGATTGGAAGGAAGTGACATTATGAACTGGTTCGATAAATTATTTAGTGATGAAGACGATGAAGAAGTTTATCAAAGAAAATATAGTCAGCGTAGACAAAAATTAGAAGAAAAAGAACGTCGTCGTCATGCATTACTACCAGAAAATAATGATATTTACGATCGTCCAAAAGGTAATTTCAGATTTCCACTTCATGTGAATGATTCTGAACAACAAACAGAATCAGAGTCAGAATCCAATCATTCTGAACCAACGTATGAGTCAGAAGAATTTGTTGAAACATCTTCGTATCAAAAACCAGACCGTCGACATAGAAGAAGACGTGCTTTCTATGATGACGACACACCATCATTTCGTTCTTCACGCAATACGCGTAAACAGTCAGAACCAAAAGAACGTGTTTCAGAACAACCTAATAAAAAAGAACAACACAATAGACGTGTGCAAAATTATTCGACACGTTATGATACGAAAGATATTTATTATAAAAGTGGTGAGTTCCGTGCTGAAGAAGTACCTTCAGCAATTTTCGGTACGAAAAAACGTCATCCTTTAGAAAATGGGGTCATTCAACGTTCAGATGCGGGGTCTGAAGAAGAACCGAAAAAACAACAAGAAAAAATACCGACAGATCCATTAAATGGTATGCGTAAGCAAGCTTCAAAAAGACAAGAAGCTGAACTTTATGAGTCAGAAGAAGTTAAAAGAGAAAATGACCAAGCGCCTTCTGAATCTTCACAACACCAAGTGAAACAAACACCTAATTATTCTAAAGCGGATAACACTATTAACATTAATAATATTTATGCTTCACAAATTGTTGAAGAAATTCGACGTGAACGCGAACGAAAAGTATTGCAACGAAAAAAATTCAAAGAAGCACTTCAACAAAAACGTGAGCAAGAAGATGTCAACTCAATTCAAAAAGCTATTGATGAGATGTATGCTGAACAAGCTAAACAATATGTTGAAGATCCAGTCTTCCAAGAAAATGGCTTTGAAAAAGAAAAAGAAGCGAGAGCTGCTGAACATCAGGAAGAAACTCAACACACTTCAGATGAAGTAGAAACAAATGCGTCTGAAGAAGCTGTAACACAATCACAAAATGATTTTGATTACGAAGAAGTTGATTTAAATCAAGTTCAAAATGTACAGCAAATAAATGAACAAGACGTTAAAGTAGTAGAAGATGCACCAGAAGAAGCACATCAACTTGAATCAGAATCACATCAATCTGAATCAGTTGAACTAACCGAAGCACCTGAACCTTTACCGGAAGTTTCAGAAGCGCAATATACTGAAATAGATGATGAAGATAAACCAGTTGAAAGCGAACAAGAGCAAGAAGAACAAGTGCATGTAACTGATGTTCATGAAAGCACTGAAGACGAACATGAATCTGAAGAATCAGTGCAAGAAACAAAAGATGAATCTGAAACAGTACAAGAATCATCTGAACCACAAGAAGAAAATCCTACGGAGGTTCATGAACCTGTATTAGCACCAGATAGTAATACATTTAAATCAGAGACAGCAAAAGCTGATGAGACTAGAGAAGAAGTCACAGAAGAAAAAGAAAAATCTAGTCTTGAACCTCAATTGAGACCAGAACAACCAAAAGCTGTTGAAGAAAAAAACGAAGCGTCAATTCCTGAAACAAAAGAGCAACACGAAGAATCAGTGGAACAAGAAGAAACTGCTGAAAAAGATGCTTCATCTGAAAAAATTGATAATGAACAAGAAGAAAATAAAGTCGAGTCTGAAGAAGCTAAGTCTGAACAACCAAAAGTGTCACGTCCAATACGAAAAGGGGCTAAACCTTTCAATGTGATGATGACACCATCAGACAAGCGACGTATGATGGATGCGCAAAAGCGTAAAGCTGCACAAACACCTAAAACACAAACAAGTGATTCTAAAGTTGTATCATCGCCAGAACAAAGCGATGCATCTCAAACAACAAATGTTTCAACACAAGATGAAAGTGAAGCTCAATCATCACAACACGAAGGTCAAACGACTAATCAAGCAAAGACTGAACAAGGACATATTACGACAAGTGTTCAAACAGCAAAAACAACACAATCCAATACACAAGAAACATCAAAGCAACCTGTAACTGAACAAAATGGACCTGTTCAAGCTCATCATGAAGGTATCCGTAAGGGACCTAACTTGAAATTACCAAGTTTAGATTTATTAGATGAACCAGAAGTGCATGAAGTAGATCAAGAGTGGATAGATGAGAAAAAAGAAGAGTTGAATGATGCATTTTATTACTTCAATGTACCAGCGGAAGTTAAGAACGTTACAGAAGGACCAAGTGTAACGCGTTTTGAATTATCTGTAGAAAAAGGGGTAAAAGTTTCTAGAATTACCGCATTGCATGATGATTTAAAAATGGCTTTAGCCGCAAAAGATATTCGAATTGAGGCACCGATTCCAGGTACAAGTTTAGTAGGTATTGAAGTGCCGAATGTATCACCAACTAAAGTGAATTTAAAATCTATTATTGAAAGTTCTCAATTTAAAAATGCAGAATCTAAATTAACAGTTGCGATGGGAAATCGTATTAATAACGAGCCATTATTGATGGATATTGCGAAAACGCCTCATGCACTCATTGCAGGGGCAACGGGTTCAGGTAAATCTGTTTGTATCAACAGCATTTTACTTTCATTGTTGTACAAAAATCATCCAGAAGAGTTAAAACTCTTGTTGATTGACCCGAAAATGGTAGAGTTAGCGCCATACAACGGCTTACCGCATCTAGTTTCACCAGTGATTACTGATGTCAAAGCAGCGACGCAAAGTTTGAAGTGGGCTGTAGATGAAATGGAAAGACGTTATAAATTGTTTGCGCAATATCACGTGCGAAATATTACAGCATTCAATAAAAAAGCATCTTACGAGCAACGTTTGCCTAAAATTGTCATTGTGATTGATGAACTTGCAGACTTAATGATGATGGCACCGCAAGAAGTAGAGCAATCGATTGCGAGAATTGCGCAAAAAGCACGTGCTTGCGGTATTCATATGCTCGTAGCAACACAACGTCCTTCTGTAAATGTGATTACAGGATTAATCAAAGCGAATATTCCAACTCGTATCGCATTTATGGTATCATCTAGTGTGGATTCAAGAACTATACTAGACAGTGGCGGTGCTGAACGCTTACTTGGATATGGGGATATGTTGTATCTAGGTAATGGTATGAATAAACCAATTCGTGTTCAAGGCAGCTTTGTGTCTGATGAAGAAATCGATGCAGTCGTTGACTTTATTAAGGCACAACGTGAACCGGAATATTTATTTGAGGAAAAAGAATTGTTGAAACAAACAAAAGCACAACCAAAAGATGAGTTGTTTGATGATGTATGTCGATTTATGGTTGCTGAAGGCAACATCTCAACATCGCTCATTCAACGTCATTTCCAAATTGGTTACAATAGAGCTGCACGAATTGTTGACCAACTTGAAGCGTTGGGTTATATTTCAGGTTCAAATGGTTCGAAACCAAGAGAAGTTTATTTGACTGCAGCTGAAATAAATGAGGAATAAGAAAGAAGGAGTTTAAGTATGACACACTATCATTTTGTCGGTATTAAAGGCTCTGGTATGAGTTCATTGGCTCAAATCATGCATGATTTAGGTCATGAAGTTCAGGGCTCCGACATCGACCAATATGTGTTTACAGAAGATGCATTAAGAAATAAAGGGGTTAAAATTTTGCCATTTAACCCAGACAATATTCAAAAAGGCATGGTTGTTATTCAAGGAAATGCCTTTTCAGATGAACATGAAGAAATTGTCCGCGCAAAAGAGTTAGGATTAGAGATTATTGACTATCCTACATTCTTAGGCCATGTAATTGAACAGTATACATCTGTAGCTGTGACAGGCGCACACGGCAAAACATCTACAACAGGCCTTTTATCACATGTCATGAATGGAGATAAAAGAACTTCTTTCTTAATTGGTGATGGTACAGGTTTAGGTATTCCTCAAAGTGAATATTTTGCATTTGAAGCGTGTGAATATAGACGTCACTTTTTAAGTTATCATCCTGATTATGCGATTATGACAAACATCGATTTTGATCATCCTGATTACTTTAAAGATATTGATGATGTTACAAGTGCATTCCAAGAAATGGCACATAATGTTAAAAAAGCAATTATCGCTTGGGGCAAAGATGACCATTTAAGAAAAATTAAAGCTGATGTTCCTGTTTATTACTATGGTTTAGAAAAAGACGAAGATATCTATGCGGATAACCTCCAAATTACAGAACATGGTACATCTTTTGATGTGTATATTGATGGTCAATTCTTTGATCATTTCTTATCACCGCAATACGGGGATCATAATATTTTAAATACACTTGCGGTTATCATGGTCTGTCATTTAGAAGGACTAGATGTTAAAAACATTAAGGAAGCATTAGAAACATTCGGCGGGGTGAAACGCAGATTCAATGAAACAAAGGTACATAATCAAGTAATTGTTGACGATTATGCCCACCATCCACGCGAAATTAATGCTACAATTGAGACAGCACGTAAAAAATACCCGCATAAAGAGGTTATCGCTGTCTTTCAACCGCATACGTACTCTAGAACAAAAGCGTTCTTGAATGAGTTTGCTGAAAGCTTGAATAAAGCAGATCGTGTCTTCTTATGTGATATTTTCGGTTCAATCCGTGAACATGAAGGCAGTTTGACAATTCAAGATTTAATTGACCGCATTCCAGGTGCGCAATTAATCAGTGAAAAAAATGTAAATATATTAAAGTCATATGAAGATGCTGTGATTTTATTTATGGGTGCAGGGGATATACAAAAAGTTGAACGCGCCTATTTAGACAATCACGGAGTAATTAATGAATTTTAATATGTTTATGTTAAAATATGTATGGGTATTAAGTAAAAATAAGACATAAGCAATTTAGGAGGCGTTTTTAATGGACTGGATTTTACCTATAGCAGGTCTAATTGCAGCTATAGCATTTTTAGTATTAGTAATCGGAATTGTAGTTGTTCTTTTATCTGTTAAGAAAAACTTAGACTACGTGGCTAAGACTCTTGATGGAATTGAAGGACAAATTCAAGGGATTACAAGAGAATCAACAGATTTACTTCATAAAGCAAACCGCTTAACTGAAGATATTCAAGATAAAGTGGACCGCTTAAATTCTGTAGTTGATGGAGTAAAAGGTATCGGTGACTCTATCCAAGATTTAGATGGATCAGTGGACCGAGTAACTAACTCAATTGCACATAATATTTCTCAAAACGAAGACAAAATTTCACAAGTCATCCAATGGTCAAACGTTGCGATGGAAATTGCTGACAAATGGCAATATAGAAAACAACGTAGAGAAAGTGCAAACTACAGAGGATAATGGTTTAATGCAGTTCTAATTGAACTGTATACCTCATCTGTAGGCTACATTATCAATTATAAGACGTACTAACTGCACTTAAATGAGGTTGAATCAACTTTGTTTAAGTGCTTTTACTTTATAGGAGGCAAATACATGAGAAAGAACGATGAAGCTAGATTAGAAATTTACGAAGTTGAGGCAATGTCTGATACTGTACGTAAAGATTTCGTTTATGGGTTTATCGCAGGTTTATTTATTGGTACAGCAGGCGGTTTCGTGATTAATCAAGTGAAAAAACGCAAACAGCTTGAACAACAAAATCAACCAGCTGAAGCTAAAAAACCTTCAGTAAAAGAAAAAGTATCAGCACAAACAGATGCGCTTAAAGCAAATGCGCAAAGTCAAATTCAAGATATCAAAGATAAAGCACAACAACTTAAATCTGATGTGAAACAAAAATTCAACAATGATGAACAAGAAACAGATCCAAAAGCATTACGCGCACAAAGAGCTGCGATTCGTAATGAAGCGGCAGCACACGATTTATCAAATGTTTCACCGCAAGCTCAAGAAGTTCAAAACGACAACAATCCTTTAAAATCTTCACAACCAGATACAGTGCCTTTCCATGAATTTACAGCAACAGGAAATGCATTAGCAGCAAAAGAAAAAGCTAAACTAATTGAAAATGATAATACAGTTGCAGCTAAAGTGGCTGAATTATTTAAAGCTGAACCGGTAAAATCAAGCGGATTTAAAACAGTTCCAGTATTAGTTACAGTCGCAGCAGCAACTGCAACAGCAGCAGGCACTAAAAAATCAGCTGATGCTAAAGCATCAAAACCAGCAGATGCTGAAAAACGCACAGCACAAACGCATGAGAAAGCTTCATTCAATAAAGGTGTGATTACTCATGATAAAGCAACTGCTAATCATTCAGAAGCACATAAAACACCAGAAGCATCTGGAAAAGTAGAATCTAAAACTGTTAATGATACAAAGACAACAAAAACAGAAACAACTAAAACAACAAATACACCAAAGAAAACAGCATCAACTACAAAAACAACAGCAAAAGCGACTTCTCCAAAAGATGCGACAAAAACAACAAAAACAACAACGCAAAAACCAGCAGCAAAAGGTAATAAAACAACAACTCAAAAAACAACAACAAAGACAACAAAATCAGCTGCTAACAAATCAACAAAGAAACCTAGCGTAACACCAGCAAACAAGAAAACAACAAATAATACTACAAAATCACAACCAAAAGGTGAAACAACAACAAAGAAAATTGATAAAAAAACATTCAATGACTAATTGTAC
>NZ_PZGG01000021.1 GCF_003043455.1 Staphylococcus simulans
ATATGTATAGATTGAAATGATCATAGGATGTTGATAATGTAAGAAATACATAAAATATAATCACTTGTACACAAGAGACCGTACAAGAATGTTAAAATTAGATAACAAACAAACATTAAGTTGATAAAATTATATAAAATCATGTTATCATTACGTTAAATCTATTTGCTTAGTGTCTTAGTGAAGTTAAGTGAATTGAGTAAACGACAGAGGATAACGATATTATAGGAGTGAACACAACGTGAAGCTTTATTTGATACGGCATGGAGAATCAACCGCAAACTATGATAATCATCATGGAAATCAATACTTTACTGGACAATTAGATGTCTCTTTAACAAAAGAAGGGGTAAGTTCTGCCCAAGCATTAAGAACATATTTTGAAGGTATACATATAGACCATATCTATATTTCTGATTTAACACGCACGATTCAAACATATGAAAATGGTTTTGACAGTGCAATTCCACATACTTTCTCACCATTATTGAGAGAACGCTCACTAGGAGAATTTGAAGGATACCCAAGAGAAACATTGCGTGACAATTCAGCTTACAGTCGTTATTTTGAAGATCCAAGATTCAACGACTTTCGAAACAGTTTCACACAACGCGCACCTGGCGGTGAAAACTATTCAGATGTAATAGGAAGAATAGATGAATTCTTTAGAGATGTGTTAGATACTGAAGATGAAGTGGTTGTGATTGTGGCTCATCAAATTTGGATACGTTGTTGTTTATATTATTTAGGTGTAATTACTGAAGACGAATTATTCAATAAACACATTGAGAATTGTGATCCAATTCTTGTAGATACTGAAAACATATAAAAGCGGTTGAATCCCTTATTTTGGATTCAACCGCTTACTACTTATCATAATAAATTTTATTTTAATTTATCAATTGCTTGAGGTAATAACTCTTCAAATAAATCAATGAAGTTTAGATAAACATCTTTATAAACATATTCATCAATACGGTGTGCTTGGCTTGTTTCGCCAGGACCGAACATAATGAGTGGGAAGTCTTTTCCTTTATCAAGCATTAAGTCAGCCGCATCTGTGACACCTGGTGAAGCTTGTTTAGGGATAGATTCGCCTAAATATTTTTTACCGAGTGATTGTGCTAGGTCTACCACTGGATTATCACCAGTTGTGAAGACTGCAGAACGTGACATATACGTATCAATATCTAAATCACAATCACTGTATTTCTCTTTAACATCTTTTGCGACTTGTTCGAATAAGTCTTGGTAACCATCATTGTCTGCTTCTGGAATTGTTCTGATATTAAATTCCGCAACTGCACGATCAGGAATAGAGTTGACTTGTGTACCACTGTTAAAGATTGTCGCGTTTGCGACAGGTTCGCCTAACTCTTCATTTGTCGCAGTAATCTTAGCTTGCGCTTCATTAATACGATGCACAAAGTCTACTAATGGATTTAAGGCATTGTAGCCGAGTTGAGGCATAGAACTATGCACAGAGGAACCTTTTGATGTGACACGGATATCCATAGAACCTTTGTGGGCATAAATAATTTTATCTTGAGATGGTTCTGAAATAATTAATGCATCTACATCATCCATGTAGCCATCTTTATAGAAGGCTCTAGCTCCGTCGCCTTCGATTTCTTCGCCTACTGTCGCAAGCAAACGAATTGTCCCTTCTTTTGGTAAGCCTTGATCGTGTAATTCAATTAAACTGATCACAAACGCAGCTAAACCAGATTTCATATCTGCTGCGCCACGACCGTGTAGACGACCTTCATCATCTTCCGTCAGTTTGAAAGGTGGTGTTTGCCAATCTTCTGGGTTACCTGGTGAAACGACATCCATATGACCAGATACTCCGATAACCGGACTGCCGCTACCAATTTCAGCTACAAGGTTTGCGCGTGTATCTGTCAATTTAATAATTTTAGCGTCGATATTATGTTTTTTGAATAAATCTTGTAAATACTCTGCGACATCTAATTCATTATCGTTCACAGATTCAATACCGACTAAATCTCTTAATATATGAACACGTTCATCTGAAGTTAATTTACCCATATCATCACTCCCTCATTATTTTTCCTACAATACAAGCGTAAAATACCATATAGTAGTATTCAAACAATTCGCACTTTTGTGCATTAAAATAAAATAAGCATAACAAGAAGGTAGGCGGGAAATAATAAATGAGTCGAAGACATTGGAGGAATCGTATTGGATAATAGAATTCAATATCAAAATGTGGCGAAAGAAAAGGTTAATATCCTTTATGAAATGGAAAAACAATTGAAAAAAGCGAGCATCGATCATCACTTACAAGAGCTAGTGAAAATCCGTGCTTCTCAAATTAATGGCTGTGCTTTTTGTCTGGCAATGCATACGAGCGATGCACGTAAAATCGGTATAAGTGAAGAAGAAATCTTCTTATTGAACGCTTGGCATGATACGAATATTTATTCTGAGAAAACCAAATTAGCTTTAGAATTAACAGAAGCCATTACATTGATTTCACAACACGGTGTATCTGATGAGTTATACCGACGCGTACGCGAAGTATACTCAGAAGAAGAATACACAGATTTAGTCTTTGTGATTAATCAAATCAACTTCTGGAATAGACTCTCTATCTCCATGGGCAATGAACATAATGTTTAATTTATATAAGAAAGCGCGCGAGCACTGTTTAATGAGTGGTCGCGCGCTTTTGTATATTCAATTGATTATTTATCAATCGCTTTAGTAGATAGATTATGTTTTTTCAAGAAAGCTTTGATTTTCTTTTGTTGTTTTAAATTCACATCGCCTGCGTAGTTTGTAGGAACATCTACAACATTGACTGTTTTCTGTGGACTATAACTCAACTCTTCTAATTGTTGATCCGCACGTGCAACTTTATAGTTAACGGCACTGAAGTATTTATTGACACGTTCGATATCCTCTTTTTGATTAGCAGGAAAATTATTATTTTTTAAGAATGCTTCGAAATTCATTTGATTCTTCGTTGTGATATTAGCTAAGTCACGTAAATCAGTATCTAATTGATCTGACACTTTTTGACGTCCATCATATTGTTGGTCCAGCTTATGTTGTAAGACGTATTTATTATCGATAATATCGTTATTCGCATCTAAATAACGTTTTAAATACGTGCGCGTTTCTTGTTCAGTTAAATCTTTACCTTTTTCAGAGGATTTAAAGATTTCTATTTTATGAATTGGTGTCGCATTTTTCGGCGCGTATTTCGCGTGGTGTTCTTGTTTTTCGTCTTTTTGTGCACAAGCTGTAAGCGTCACAGCTATTATTAATGTGAAAGCGATGATTAATAGTTGTTTTAGTTTACTCACTTTTGTTTCTCCTTCACTGTTCTATATGATTACTTTCATTATAGCTTAACATCCTAGTATGCGTTAAGTATCTCGTTGCCATGGAGATTCCAGTCTTGAAGTGAAAGGGACATCGAGTTGATATTTCGCAATGAAATGTTGCGCAACATGCAACATAAGATAGCCGAACAACACAGCACCTACTGTATCTGAAAAGTAATGTGCATGTACATAAATGCGTGAAACCATCATAATAAAAATCATCAAATACGCGATATAGTGCCAATAACGTTTACGCATTAACGTTAAGAAGACCACTGCCGCAACGACGATTGTTAATGTATGCAGACTTGGAAAACTGAATCCTGAAATATATTCTACAGGACGTGCGCGATGAATAAAGTACTTCAATCCAATCCCTAATAAAAGTGTCACAATGGCCCAAACCATGGTTATGAGCGAGAGCTTTTTATTCTTAAAGAATAAAATGATTAAAATGACAGCCATAAAACCAACTAAGTGCCATGGTTGAAATAGGTTAGAGTAGACGATTAAGAAGCGGTCCATAAATGGAACTTGATGTAAGAGTCTGACGAAGTTATAAATAGGTTCGTCTATCACAAGGATGAAGTCCAATTTCACCAACAGCATTAAAATAATAAAAATAACGAGGGTAATGCCGATATGTTTGGTATGTAGGACCTTCATAATAAAACCTAACTTTCTTTCTTGATTTAGATAAATTATAGCTTACTGTCTCATCTTTGCCATCCTACTTTGGAATGAACTAAACCTAACGGTAGGTGACGGATTTGACTATTCATGAGATTGAATATATTTTTCGACTTTTCGCAGTATAAAGAAGAGCAGTGCTAAATATACACCGAGTTCGACTAAAATGAGCCAAGCGTGGCCAAATTTAATAAGTATAAATAAGTCGAGGACACTTAATGGAAGACTGACGTATAACAAACGTTTGAAATATCGTGCTTGAAGTGACTGATAATAGTGTTGCAGCTGCTTCCAATTGAGGTTTCCCGTAAACGTACGGGTTTGGTTCAAACCGATGAAAAGGTTGTTTGAATTGACAGAAGAGCGAG
The DNA here is from genome assembly GCF_003043455.1 of Staphylococcus simulans. GTDB lineage: Bacteria > Bacillota > Bacilli > Staphylococcales > Staphylococcaceae > Staphylococcus > Staphylococcus simulans_A. The sequence continues at coordinate 4,418 of NZ_PZGG01000021.1, forward strand.
AAGCTTGGCTGAGATGAACTATAGAAACCAGTAATAATAACATAGACAACCAAAGCTCCTTTACTAAGCTATATTGTAGCGAATTATATTAATTGTAACATGAATATGTATAAAAAAAGACAGACAAAGATAGCTTTCTTAAAGAAATTTATCTTTGCCTGTCTTGTTAGTTATCCGTCTTAATCAAATGATAGGGAGAGATTAGTTACGGATAATATAATCAAATGCGTTCAGTGCAGCATCTGCACCTGTACCCATTGCGATGATAATTTGTTTGAAGCGATCGTCTGTTACGTCGCCTGCCGCGAATACACCCGGCATACTTGTTTCTTGTTTACGGTCTACGATAATTTCGCCATGGTCGTTTGTGTCAATTGCACCGTGCAACCATTCAGAGTTTGGTAATAGACCGATTTGGACGAAAATACCATCTACATCGATTTGATGTGTTTCGCCAGTTTTATTGTCTTCGTATTTAAGACCGGTAACGTGATCGTCACCAAGAACTTCTGAAGACTGTGCATTTTTTAAGATTGTCACGTTTGATAATTCACTCAAACGTTTTTGTAAAATCTCATCTGCACGTAAGAAGTCTTTGTATTCAACAAGTGTCACGTGTTTTACAATACCTGCTAAGTCAATAGCAGCTTCAGCACCAGAGTTGCCGCCGCCGACAACCGCAACATTTTTACCTTCGAATAAAGGTCCGTCACAGTGAGGGCAGTATGCCACACCTTTGTTGCGTAACTCGTCTTCACCTGGAATGTTCAAGTTTTTGAAACGTGCACCTGTCGCAATAATGACTGTCTTACTTTTTAGTTTGGCATCATTTTCTAAAGTAACAACGATGCCGTCTTCAGTTTTCTCAACGTTAGAAGCGCGGATACCATCCATCACATCAATATCATATTCATTGATGTGTTGCTCTAAAGCAGATGAGAATTCTGGACCTGTTGTTTCTTTAATCGTGATAAAGTTTTCGATACCTGCAGTTTCAGTTACTTGACCACCGATACGATCTGCCACGATACCTGTACGTAAACCTTTACGTGCAGTATAGATAGCAGCTGTACCACTTGCAGGGCCGCCACCGATGACTAATACATCGAATGGTTCTTTATCATTGAATTCAGCAGGGTCTGCTTGGCTGCCTAACATGCTTAAGATGTCAGAAATAGTCATGCGGCCGTTACCGAATTCTTCACCGTTTAAGAATACAGCAGGAACTGCCATAATATCTTCAGATTCTTCTCTGAAGACTGCGCCATCAATCATTGTATGCGTGATGTTAGGGTTTAACACACTCATCATGTTCAATGCTTGAACCACATCTGGACATTTTTGACAGCTTAAGCTGATAAATGTTTCGAAATGAAGTGGTCCTTCAAGCGCTTTGATTTGATCGATAACACTTTGTTCTTCTTTCGGAGGGCGTCCGCTGACTTGTAATAAAGCCAGTACGAGTGAGTTGAATTCATGACCTAATGGCACACCGGCAAATACTATGCCTGTGTGCGCATCAGGAGTATCTACACTGAAACTTGGTGTACGTTTCAGTGTATCCTCTTTAACAGTGATATGCGATGACATATCAGCAATTTCATCTAATAGGTCTTTCAACTCTTTAGATTTGTCGCTGTCATCATAACTCGCTGTTAAAACCACGTCGCCTTCCATTAATTCAAGAAGTTGAGATAATTGTGATTTTAACTCTTTATTCAGCATTTATATGAATGCCTCCTTAAATTTTACCTACTAAGTCAAGGCCTGGTTCTAAAGTTTCGCCGCCTTCTTCCCATTTAGCTGGGCAAACTTCACCTGGATGTTGACGTACATATTGAGCAGCTTTAATTTTGTGAACTAAAGTGCTTGCGTCACGGCCGATACCGTCTGCGTTAATTTCTGCAGCTTGTACTACGCCATCAGGGTCAACGATGAAAGTACCACGTTGAGCTAAGCCTTTTTCTTCATCTAATACATCAAAGTTACGAGTGATTGTTTGTGATGGGTCACCAATCATTGTGTATTGTAATTTGCTGATAGCATCTGAATGGTCATGCCAAGCTTTGTGTACGAAATGAGTATCTGTTGAGATTGAGTACACATTAACGCCTAATTTTTGTAATTCATCATATTGGTTTTGAACGTCTTCTAATTCAGTTGGACAAACGAATGAGAAGTCTGCTGGGTAGAATACTAAAACGTTCCAAGAACCTTGTAATGTTTCTTCTGAAACTTCGATGAATTCATCTTTTTTAGGATCATAAGCATCTGCTGTGAATGGTAAAATTTCTTTGTTAATTAATGACATAAAATACATCCTCCTAGAAATTAAATAGTTTTTTTGATTAGAAAGCTAATCAGGATAGCTAAATTATCCTAATTATTTATTTATAATAATTCTAATCTCCTTGATTCCTATTATCACATTATCGTCAGAAATAGTCAATACTCGTGATTGCTTAAGCTAAATAATGCGTAAAACACTGTAAATACTAGTGTATTAGAAATATTAACGACTTTTAGAATGTGTGTAAAGCAAAGAAATTCATAGGAAATTAACAATTATTTCTCAATATCAATTAGAGATTAATTTTCTCAATAAAGATGACTGATTATTAATCGCAATCTCTACAATAACGTTATACCCCGTTTCTGTCTCTATAACAACAGAAAGGGGGTATTGTAATTAATTATTCAAATGTGACTTCGATTGAACCTGGATAACTATATTCTGCACGATACGTTCCTTTTTCAGCTGGGACAGGTGGAACAAATGTGCCAGATGAAACAATTTGGCCTTTAAGCAATTGTTTATCTTGTGATGCAAGTTTTTTAACTAACCATTTCAATGCTTCAATTGGGTTGCCTAATACATCTGAAGAAACGCCAGTCGCAATTTCTTCATTATCTTTTGTTAATTTTAAAGTGATGTTTTCAAAGTCTTCATATGAAACTCGATCAGCAGCTTCACCTAATGCGACTAAACCTGAAGCAGTGTTATCAGAAATTAAGTCGCCTAAAGTAAAGTTAGGGAACCAATCTTTGTAACGCGCATCTGGTATTTCAATGCCTGGCGCTACTTTAACGCTGTTTAAGATATCTTCGTCTGAGGCATCAGGACTGATATCATTTAATATCACGAACACAAGTTCAGGTTCGATAAGCGGTGCGAATAATTTTGATAATTGAACCGTATCACCTGATTTCACAACTTTATCAGATAAAATTGTTCCATAAGCCGGCTCATCTGTATTCGCATAGGCTTGCGTTTCTGCACTGGTCATACTTACTTTGTAACCTGCGATTTCACTGTTGTTTACTTGTTTTAATTCATCGATTAAAGCATCTTGGATTTGATAAGCTACCGATTCACTGATGCCGTATTTTTCTGAAACGAAGTCAATCGGTTCATGATTTTGTTGTGCTTTAAACAATGCATTTACAATTTCTTTTTTGTATTGGACCATAGGTATCTCCCCTTATTCTGAATATTACTATTATTAGAATAACTTTTATCGCCGTAACTTTCAAAGCATTAAATTTTTATGACTTATGAAAAGAGGGTAAAATAAGAGTGCTAAAATCATTTGAAAGGTAGGAATGAAAATTCTATGTCAGATGTAATTGATCAAATTATGATGAAACACCACTCTGTAAGAAAATTTAAAGATGAACCTTTAAGTAAGGACACAGTTAAAAAATTAGTGGAAGCAGGCCAAAGAGCTTCTACATCAAGCTACTTACAAACATATTCTATTATCGGTATTACAGACCCGGAAATTAAAAAAGCGTTAAGAGAAATTTCAGGTCAAGCTTATGTAGAAGAAAGTGGCTATTTATTTGTCTTTGTGATGGACTATCACCGTCAAGACTTAATCAACAATGAAGTTGAGCCAAACTTACAAAGTTCATTTGAATCTGCAGAAGGTTTACTTGTCGGAGCAATTGATGTTGCGTTAGTCGCACAAAATATTTCAATTGCGGCAGAAAGCTTAGGTTTAGGTATGGTTTATTTAGGTTCATTACGTAATGACGTTGCTCGCGTAAAAGAACTATTGAACTTACCTGAATATACATTCCCATTATTCGGAATGGCGCTAGGTGTACCTGCAGATGATGAAAACGGTTCGCCAAAACCACGTTTACCATTTGAAGCTGTCTTCCATGAAAATGGATACAACCAAAACGATGACGAAGAACTTGGTTATATTAAAGACTATGACAAAGAAGTCAGCGCATACTACGACAAACGTACAAATGGAGAACATAAAGAAACTTGGTCAGAACAAATCACACAATTCTTAACAATGAAAGAACGTGCAGACATGTTAGACGAACTGCATAAGTCAGGTTTCATTAAAAAATAAGTGTTATTTCTTCAGATGCTTGATTAAAAAGTAGAGAAAATGAAAATCAGCCCTATCACGCTCACTTTAGTTGTGAACGCGAGAGGGCTGATTTTTTAATATAAAGCCTAATATTTAACTCGTACTTATAAGGAGTCAGCCTTCTTATCTCTTAATAGTCAGTACTTAAGTCATTATATTGATTTTCATTAAATTTCTGTTTATCCAAGTTGCCAGTTAATTTCGCACTTCCGACACCTGCAAGCATAGAGTCGTTGACGTTTAAAGCTGTACGACCCATATCAATTAATGGTTCTACTGAGATTAACACACCAGCTAATGCGACAGGTAAATTCAATGTTGACAGTACTAAGATCGCAGCGAATGTAGCGCCGCCGCCAACACCTGCGACACCGAATGAAGAAATAATAACAACCGCAATGAGTGTCACAATAAACTGCAAGTTGACTTCAACATTTGCGACCGGTGCGACCATTACTGCTAACATTGCCGGATAAATCCCTGCACAACCATTTTGGCCGATAGATAAACCGAAGGATGCTGATAAGTTTGCAATACCTTCAGGGACACCTAAACGTGATTTTTGTGTTTGTACGTTTAATGGCAGGGCGCCTGCACTTGAACGTGATGTGAAGGCGAAGATTAATACTTCAGCTACTTTACGCACATAGCGCCAAGGGTTTAAGCCGAGGATGCTGACAATAATTAAGTGAATGATGAACATCGTAATCAATGCCGCATACGAGGCCAGTACGAATTTACCTAATGTCCATAGGGCACCAAAATCACTTGTCGCAATGGTATTCGCCATAATAGCTAAGATACCATAAGGTGTTAAACGTAAAACGAAAGTTACAACTGACATAATCACTGAATAGATAGCTTCAATTGCACGTTTCACGATATGACCATTTTCAGGTTGTTTACGAGCTACACGTAAATATGCGAAACCGATGAATGTTGCGAAAATAACTACAGCGATTGTAGAAGTTGTACGTTGACCTGTGAAATCTAAGAATGGATTTCTAGGTAATAATTCTAAGATTTGTTGAGGTAACGTACTTGCGGTCATATCTTTTGCTTTCTGAGCAAGCTCTGTACCGCGTGATTGTTCTGCACTGCCTAAATCAATAGATGAAGCATCCAATCCGAAGACAAGTGCTGAGATAATACCGATTGTTGCTGCTATTGCGACTGTTCCGATTAGGAAAACAAAGATGTAGAAACCGATTTTCGCAAACTTTTCACCTAATTGAATTTTAGTGAAAGCTGCGACAATCGAAATGAAGATCAACGGCATAACAATCATTTGAAGTAATGCAACATAACCGTTACCTACAATACCGAACCAATCCGTTGTTGAGGTTGTGATTTTAGAACCAGCACCATAAGCCAGGTGCATAATAGCGCCAAGTACAATTCCGATACCTAGTGCAGTGAAAACACGTTTTGAGAAAGAAACATGTTTTTTTGCCATGACAAAAAGTCCAGCGAGAAGCAGAACGAAGATGACAATATTAAGAATAGTGAAACCCAATTGAATCAAACTTCCTTTCATAAATATTTATCTTATAGCAAAAGATAAGACTTAATTTGAATTCAAATAACTGCTCAAAGAAGGAAGTTCATTTTTTGATAACTGAACTTAGCAGATATGTATCAACTTTTTTATACAACAGTATAGGATAGTTGTAAAGTCCGTTTAAACACATAGTAAATATATCGTATATATAAGAAAGGGTCAATGGCGGTTTTTAAGTGCTTCTTTAAAAATACTGTGAACAAAATAAAAAATCCAACCCGGATTATCGGATTGGATTTGAACATTGTATGATTTACATACCGAATAAACGTGCGAAGAAACCTTTTTTCTCCTCTTTCTTATGATGTGGAACTGTAGGTTCATGTTGATTGTCAATCGGTATTTCTGGTTCAGGTGTTGTTGTATTAGGTGTACCTTGAACTTCTGTCTCAGGTGTTTCATTCTCTTGTTTAGTTGTTTCAGATGTTTCATCTGATTGTTGTTCGGAAGTAACTTCAGATTTAACTGATTCTGTTTGTGTTGGTTGTTCAGTTTCAGCTGATGCTGTTGCACCTTTATAGTCAGAAAGGGGTGTTTCTGTAGTTTTTTGAGTTTGTTCTTCTGAAGGTGTTGTTGATGTTTTAACTTCATCTGTTGATGGTGTAGTATCTTTGACTTCAGCAGTCTTAGTCACTTGTTCCTCTACTGTAGGTTCAGTTTTAGTTTCAACAGTTGGTTGTGGTTGTGCTAAAACTTTTTCTGTATGAGATTTCATTGCTTCAGTGTTATCTTGAACGGCTTTTGCTTGATCTTTTTGTGCTGTTTCGATAGCTTTAAGTGTTTTTTCGTGTTGATCAAGCTTATCTGTCATTTGTTGTTGTAAAGTTTGCAAGTCTTTTTGTTGTTGATGTACTTGAGAAATCATTTGACCTAGCATTTGACGTTCTTCACGCATCTTAGTGATATCGTTATGTAAGTCACTTAATAATTTTGAGAAGTTTTGATCACTAGGAAGTTGATTTTGATTGTCTTCTTTAACAACAATTTGTAAGAAATCATTTTCTTTTTCTAATTCTTCGAAAGCTAAATCGTAACTATTTGTTTGTTTAACCTTATCCGCAATCTCTCTGAATAACTCGATGTCTTCTTCTTGGAAGTCAGTTGCTTCACGACCACGGTATTCTGTTTTCTTTAAATGGTAACCGCGTTCTTCTAAATGTTGTACGATTTTACGTACTTGTTTCTCACTTAATTCGACGCGTTGGGCGAATTCTTTTGTTAGCATCTGATCTATATCCTTTCACTCTATAATTTTAAGTGAGACGTATGTCTTACGTCACACAAACGTTAGTCTAACCTCTATGTTAGTTTAACCCGATTTCCTTTTGATTTCAAGGGTTCTCACGATTTTCGAAGATCCATTTGTTCAAGCAGTGGATAAACGGTTTTGCGTGAAAGATGATTTGCGAAAACATATTTTAAAATATAACAAGATTTAACACTGGTACCATAAATGTCTTTAGTCAACGGAATACGTGTATGCAAGAATAAGTCTAACGGAATCGGTTCGCCGCCAGGTTCTACAGCAGGACGAATATAATCGATTTCTCTTTGTTCTTCAAAGCCATGTTCTTTTAAGAAGAGGTGACGTTGCATAAGTAAATCTGCCCCAGGATCTTCTAATGAATCTGGAATTGGTAATGCTTCCATCATAAAGAAATTCACATCGCGGTCATGCACACGGTTGGCTAGATTATCCAATCCTTCTTGGAGTTTCTCTAATGTTTCAGTTAAATAGCGTTCTCTCTCTGGCGAGTCTACAGCGACTAAATACATAATAAATGCTGCATTCGTTGTAGCTTCATAGTGACCCGTAGCAAAACTGACAACTTCATCGTTATCTAAGCCGACTAAGAAGACGTAATCATTTTGGGTACGTTTATTTTCAAGAGATTGTTTGAATACATGATGTTTTTGTGTCACGTTGCCGAATTGATAGTTATCAAAAAGGTTTAAAGCTGCCTCATACAAAGGATCAGATGTTTGTTTCACTAATTTAAATTCCATAACGCGGCCCTCCCATTTTTCTTTTGATTATAGCATATCGATGTGTATGGCTAATATGTATATAAAAGCAGAAGTTCTGATTTCTTAATGATTGTTCAAAATTTAGTATAGATAATAAAAAAATAATCAGCAGGCTAAGCTGCTGATTACTGTCATTTCAAATTAAATCTCATATTCTTTATCGTGTTTATCTTTTTTGGCTTCATGTTCATCTTTGAACTCTTTACGGCTGATATCATGTTTATCAGCAAGTACAACGATGTTACCGTTAAGTAATTCACGTTTTAGAATTTGACGTTCTGTGTCTGATAAATCGTATTGTAATAAGACAGCTTGTTCGCCGTCTTCCCCAGTTAGGAGGCGAGCAATTCTGTCACTGAACGTTCCGCTTGTAGATTGCACTGTCATGTCCGTGCTTGCTACACTGCCAAGGTTTAATTTGTTTTTGCTGATAACTGAAATTTCGTCTTTAGTATACCCCTCGTCTAATCTACGTTTTAAAGTATCAAAAATTTCGTCTTGTGATGTAAGTACAGTAATGTTTGCCATGTTAAAGCTCCCCCTCCGTGAAATATGTTTAATGTTATAATGTATACCCTTTTTTTATATAAACGAACCATCTAAATTATACTATTATCGGCGTAAGCTATCAAATAAATATAAGAAAATTCACACTATTATCAAGGGAAAGACGTATTTTCTTCGACGCACAATTAGATTTTATGGAAATATAATGAATTAAGTTTCAGTTATTGAAATAAAGCCTGAAATTTGATATTATCATTAAATAATTTACCTTACTCATATAATCTAGAGAATTAGGCTTTAGAAGTTTCTACCATGTCGCCTTAACGACATGACTATGAGTCACTGATACAATACAACACAATGGTGCTTTCGAAACAAACGGGTAGACGCGTGTTCATTCTATAATATAAGTTAAGGACTATTTGGGAGATGGGACTTATATTTTAGTGTTCACGAACATCGAGCGATTAGGTTTTGAAACGCGGAGAACAATGTCAGCTTCTCAAATCATCATTTATAGGTTGCTTTGGCAACACGCTTGAAGGGGTTGAACTTGCGTTAACCACAGAAGGCGTCAACAAGAATGGTCGTATACTTAATAAGTATAAGATGATTTAAATTGAACCTCCTGACTCCAAAGTGAACTTTATATTGATAATGATGTGTATTGCCTGTGCCACTCATAGATCCTGAAACTCATAGAGTAGTTTGGGATTTTTTTTATACACAAATTTAGGAGGTTTGTTGACGTGGAAGCGTTGAAAAAGAAGGTTAAAGAAGACGGCGTCGTCATCGGCGAAAAAATCTTGAAGGTAGATGGGTTTTTAAACCATCAAATTGATGCAGTATTAATGTACGACATCGGTGAAACATTTTATGAACAGTTTAAAGATCAAGGCATCACTAAAATCTTAACTGTTGAAGCATCAGGTATAGCACCAGCCATTATGGCAGCATATCGATTTGAAGTACCATGTCTCTTTGCGAAGAAGGCTAAGCCAAGTACTTTGGCAGATGGATTTTATCAAACAGATATTCATTCATTTACGAAAAACAAGACGAATCGTGTCATTATCTCTGAAGAATTTTTAGGTGAAAATGACCGTGTGTTGATTATCGATGACTTTTTAGCGAATGGAGATGCGGCACTTGGTTTGAACCGCTTAGTTGAACAAGCAGGTGCAGAAACAGTCGGCATCGGTATTGTAGTAGAGAAAAGTTTCCAACAAGGTCGTAAACGATTAGAAGAAGCTGGCTTGAAGGTTTCTTCTCTTTGCCAAGTCGCATCGCTTCAAGGCAATCAAGTGACTCTAGTAGGTGAAGGTGAAGAGAACGCATGAAGAATTTCATCTTGAGTCTACAACATTTACTTGCAATGTATGCAGGTGCTATACTTGTTCCAATTATCGTCGGGACGAGTTTGAAATTCACACCAGAACAAATCGCATATCTTGTAACAGTCGATATCTTCATGTGTGGGGTTGCCACATTTTTAGAAGCGAATAGAGTAACAGGTACCGGATTGCCGATTGTTTTAGGTTGTACCTTTACTGCGGTTGCACCGATGATATTAATCGGCCAGACCAAAGGTTTGGACGTATTATATGGGTCGCTCTTTGTATCAGGGATTTTAGTGGTCTTAATTGCTCCTGTCTTTTCATACGTTGTTAAATTCTTCCCGCCTGTCGTAACAGGTAGTGTGGTAACGATTATCGGGATTAATTTAATGCCGGTTGCTATGAACTATGTAGCAGGTGGACAAGGATCAAAAGACTACGGTGATATGAAAAATATCATTTTAGGTTTTTCAACGTTGTTGATTATCCTGCTTTTACAACGTTTTACACGTGGTTTCTTGAAGTCTATAGCAATCTTAATCGGGTTGATTGCAGGGACTTTACTCGCTGGAGCCTTCGGTGTTGTGGACTTGAATCAAGTTGGGACAGCACATTGGTTCGAGTTTCCGAAACCGTTTAGATTCTCAGGCTTTGCATTCGATATCGGTGCGATTCTAGTATTCTTTATCGTCGCATTAGTCAGCTTGATTGAATCAACAGGTGTATATACAGCGTTAAGTAAAATCACAGGAAGAACTTTGACACGCAACGATTACCGTAAAGGTTACACTGCGGAAGGACTTGCGATTGTGATTGGTTCTATCTTCAACGCATTTCCATATACTGCATATTCTCAAAATGTCGGTTTGGTTTCACTTTCAGGCGTGAAAAAGAATAATGTCATCTATGGAATGGTCATCTTACTCTTGATTTGCGGTTGTATTCCAAAGTTAGGCGCGTTAGCGAATATTATTCCATTACCTGTACTCGGCGGTGCGATGATCGCAATGTTCGGAATGGTAATGGCATACGGTGTCAGTATCTTAGGCAGTATCGATTTCAAGAAGCAGAATAACTTGTTAGTTATTGCTGTGGCTGTCGGTTTAGGAACAGGTATCAGTGCTGTTCCGGAAGCATTTAAAGCAATGGGCGAACAATTCGCTTGGTTAACACAAAATGGAATTGTACTTGGTGCTATTTCAGCAATCGTACTTAATTTCTTTTTTAACGGCTTAAAGTATCAACAAAACGAAGAAAATGTGAAATAATGTAATTAAAACAAATAATGGAGGCTGTATTCAATGTGGGAAAATAAATTTGCTAAAGAATCTTTGACGTTCGATGATGTACTGTTAATTCCAGCGGAGTCTGATGTATTACCTAAGGAAGTAGATCTAAGTGTTGAGTTATCAGACAGAATCAAATTGAAAATTCCAGTTATCTCAGCAGGTATGGACACTGTAACTGAGTCAAAAATGGCAATTGCTATGGCAAGACAAGGCGGTCTTGGTGTCGTTCATAAAAACATGAACATCGAAGATCAAGCTGATGAAGTACAAAAAGTTAAACGTTCTGAAAATGGTGTTATTTCTAATCCATTTTACTTAACACCAGAAGAAAAAGTTTATGAAGCTGAAGCCTTAATGGGTAAATACCGCATTTCAGGTGTACCGATCGTAGACAATAAAGAAGACCGCAACCTCGTTGGTATTCTCACAAACCGTGACTTACGTTTCATTGAAGATTTCTCAATCAGAATTTCAGATGTCATGACAAAAGAAGACTTAATCACAGCTCCAGTCGGCACAACTTTAGACGAAGCAGAAAAAATCTTACAAAAACACAAAATCGAAAAATTACCATTAACTGAAAATGGTAAATTAGAAGGACTTATCACTATCAAAGATATTGAGAAAGTTCACGAATATCCAAACGCTGCTAAAGACGCACAAGGACGTCTATTATGTGCAGCAGCAATCGGTATTTCTAAAGATACTGACATCCGCGCAGAAAAATTAGTTGAAGCAGGTGTTGATGCATTAGTTATCGATACTGCACACGGTCACTCACAAGGTGTTATCGACCAAGTTAAACACATTAAAGCTAAATATCCAGAAGTAACAGTTATCGCTGGTAACGTTGCGACAGGTGAAGCTACAAAAGCATTATTTGAAGCTGGCGCAGATGTTGTTAAAGTAGGTATCGGACCTGGTTCTATTTGTACAACTCGTATTGTTGCGGGTGTAGGTGTACCACAAATTACTGCAGTGTATGACTGTGCAACTGAAGCACGTAAACACGGTAAAGCGATTATCGCTGACGGCGGTATCAAATACTCTGGTGATGTTGTAAAAGCATTAGCAGCTGGTGGACACGCAGTAATGCTAGGCAGCTTGCTTGCAGGTACTGAAGAAAGTCCAGGAGAAACTGAAATCTTCCAAGGTAGACAATATAAAACTTACCGTGGTATGGGCTCATTAGGTGCAATGGAAAGTGGTTCAAATGACCGTTACTTCCAAGAAGACAAAACACCTAAAAAATATGTTCCAGAAGGTATTGAAGGCCGTATCGCATATAAAGGTTTATTACAAGACAACATCTATCAATTGATGGGCGGCGTGAGAAGCGGTATGGGTTATACAGGCTCTCACAACTTGAAAGAATTACGTGAAGAAGCAATGTTTACACGTATGGGACCTGCTGGTTTAGCAGAAAGCCACCCACACAATATCCAAATCACAAAAGAATCACCAAACTACTCAAGATAAAAGGAGAAACTGATTTATGGAAATGGCGAAAGAACAAGAGTTAATTCTTGTATTAGACTTTGGTAGCCAATACAACCAATTAATTACACGTCGTATTCGTGAAATGGGTGTGTACAGTGAGTTGCACGACCATGAAATTTCAATTGAAGAAATTAAAAAGATGAATCCAAAAGGTATCATCTTATCAGGCGGACCAAACTCAGTTTATGAAGAAGGTTCTTACACAATTGATCCTGAAATCTTCAACTTAGGCGTACCTGTACTTGGTATTTGTTATGGTATGCAGTTAACAACAAAATTATTAGGTGGAAAAGTTGAGCGTGCGAATGAACGTGAATATGGTAAAGCAACTATCCACGCAAAATCTGATGAAATCTTCTTCGGTTTACCAGAAGAACAAACAGTATGGATGAGTCACTCAGATAAAGTAATCGAAATTCCAGAAGGCTTTGAATCTATCGCAGATAGTCCAAGCACGCCTTACGCAGCAATCGAAGATAAAGAACGTCGTATTTACGGTGTTCAATTCCACCCAGAAGTGCGTCATACTGAGTACGGTAATGATATTTTACGTAACTTCGTACGTCGTGTATGTGACTGTACAGGCGAATGGACAATGGAAAACTTCATTGAAGTCGAAATTGAAAAAATTCGTGAAAAAGTCGGAGACCGTAAAGTGCTTTGCGCAATGAGCGGCGGTGTAGACTCTTCAGTTGTTGCTGTACTCTTGCATAAAGCAATCGGCGATCAATTAACTTGTATCTTCGTAGACCACGGTTTACTTCGTAAAGGCGAAGGCGACATGGTTATGGAACAATTCGGTGAAGGTTTCAACATGAACATCATCCGTGTGAATGCGAAAGATCGCTTCATGGATAAATTAAAAGGTGTTTCTGACCCTGAACAAAAACGTAAAATCATCGGTAACGAATTCGTATACGTTTTCGACGATGAAGCATCAAAATTAAAAGGTGTAGACTTCCTTGCTCAAGGTACGCTTTACACTGACGTTATCGAATCAGGTACAAAAACAGCACAAACAATCAAATCTCACCATAACGTAGGCGGATTACCTGAAGACATGCAATTTGAATTAATTGAACCTATTAATACATTATTCAAAGACGAAGTACGTGCTTTAGGTATCGAACTAGGTATCCCTGAACATTTAGTTTGGAGACAACCATTCCCAGGTCCAGGACTTGGTATCCGTGTTCTAGGTGAAATTACTGAAGAAAAATTAGAAATCGTCCGCGAATCAGATGCTATCTTAAGAGAAGTGATTCGTGAAGAAGGTTTAGAGCGTGAAATCTGGCAATACTTCACAGTACTTCCAGGTATGCGTTCAGTAGGCGTAATGGGCGATTACCGTACGTATGACTATACAATCGGTATCCGTGCCGTAACTTCAATTGACGGTATGACAAGTGACTTTGCGCGAATCGACTGGGAAGTCTTACAAAAGATTTCAAGTCGTATTGTTAACGAAGTAGATCACGTCAACAGAGTAGTCTATGACATTACTTCTAAGCCACCAAGTACCATCGAATGGGAGTAAGCAGTCTATAATATATAAAACGAAAACCCTTTAACCGCAATGGTTAGAGGGTTTTTTAAATAGCATTATCCTTGAAAGTGAACGTGTATTGACTATGTAATCAAAATTATTAGGCAATATGAAGTTACCCCTGAAGGTCAAGTAAGTATATATAGATTGGGCGTAAACAGTCTAATCTAAACTATTTTAACAGTGAAAGTTAGAGTTTTTTCATTGACTTATAGACAAATAAAAAGATAAAAATAGCTTAAAGCAATTTGAGTATAAAAAATGTCTGATAACCTTAAGCTCTTTTTAAGCAAATTTTTCTTCATTTAGGTATAATTATTATACTTAAATAGAGAGAGGTAACAATATGAACTTTCACCAATCAACAATCAAACATGTTAATCGAATCGAAATAAATGTCGCAGATATAAAACGCCAAACCGATTTTTATCATCACATACTGGGTTTTAAAGTTGTGTCATCCACGCCGACACGAACAGTTTTAGCAGTGGGTACGGATGGTCATGAAGTTGTTTTAAACCAACTAGATAATGGACGCTTTGCGAATAAGACAGAAGCAGGATTATTCCATATCGCGTTTCTATTAAGTGATGTTAAGCAACTTGGAGCGCTGATTAAACATCTTTCAGATGAAAAGATACCGATTGCCGGGGGAGATCATCTCGTCAGCGAAGCGATTTATTTTAATGACTTAGAAGGAAATGGTATAGAAGTTTATATCGATCGCCCATCTGAGTTATGGCAATGGCAAAATGAACTAGTAGTAATGGATACGTTGCAATTAGATGTCACGCGCATTTTAGCTGAAACAAAAGATACAAAATGGGAAGGTATGCCTGCAGATGCGAAAATAGGACATCTTCATTTAAAAACGCATGATTTAAGTGCTTCAAGTGAATTCTATCTACAATTAGGATTTCAAGTTGCGTCTGCATTGCCACAAGCGTTATTCTTATCTGATCAAAAATACCATCACCATATAGCCATTAACACTTGGCAGTCGAATCAACCATTAAAAGATGCTGAAAACACCTACGGATTGACTGCATTTAACATTGTAGACACTAATAAAGGTATGGAAAAATATAAAACACCTGAAGGATTAAACTTAAGTGTCCAAACACAATAGAATGGAGCAATTGAGTAAAATTAGAAGCCTCTTAAATTTGGAGGGAGCTCCTAATTTTTTGAAAATAAATTTATGATTAGAATCTTGACAATCATCGAAAATTAAAGTAACACTATGAAAAATAACGAACTTTTATGCCTTTTATTATAATCGTGCTATAGATTCAGTGTTCATTTTTATGAATGCATGAGCTATGGTGCGATTTATTTTTTATCTCAGAATAGACAATCAACTGTTAAAGGCAGTAAAGTATTGAGAAAAGCGTAAAATCATCTAACAATATAAAATCTTTTGAATAGATTAAGATATATCATGTTATGGTTATGAATTACTATTATAAATATGCTTATATTATGTACGTTCGTAATTTTAAATCGTAGTTAATAACTAGGATTAGAGAGGTATTTTGAAATTTTGTAAATAAGTACCTCATAAAAATTATTAGAAAATTCATACTATAATGAAAATAACATTTGCTTTCATACGATAAAAGGGATAAGCTTGAATGAACACATGTAAAAAGGGGCTGTGCAAAATAGATATATTAATCGGTACAGGTTTATTGTTACTTATTTTAGTATTTTTCACTGTGTTCACGTATTATGCGCCAGATGGGCGCGCAGTCATGGGGGCTTTAGCAACAGCAGCAATTGCAACATTCTTAGTTGAGGCGCTGCAAGGGTTTGTATTGGGAGATATTTTCGATATTAAGTTTTTAAAGGAAACGGGTAGTCTAGCTGGGACATTGAGTGGGGTCATTGTCGCATTCCTAGTCGCATTATCGAGAAAGATTAATCCACAAAACTCAGCGTTGCTTGCGGTCGCATTTGCGGAAATCGGGCTGATTCCTGCATTATTTGCGGCATATCTGATGTCGTTTGTGATTCGTTTTATTGAAAAGAAAATCACAAACGGTATGGACTTTATTATTGTTGTGTTATTCTGTATTCCAATTGGACGATTGTTAGGGGTTTGGTTCACGCCATTAGTCGATGGTTCATTATTGAAGATCGGCGGTATTATTGATGTGGCGATGAATACAAGTCCATTGCTGATGGGTCTGATTCTTGGCGGTATTGTGACAGTTGTCGGAACATCACCACTAAGTTCTATGGCATTAACAGCAATGTTAGGCTTAACAGGTGTACCAATGGCAGTTGCGGCGTTAACAGCGTTTGCTTCTAGCTTTATGAATACAACGTTACTACATCGTTTGAAAATCGGTAACTTGAAATCAGTTATTTCTATTGCGATTGAGCCACTGTCAAAAGCAGACTTAGTGTCTTCTAACCCAGTGCCAATCTATGTGACGAACTTTATCGGTGGAGGACTGGCTGGTATGGTCATTGCTTACTCGGGATTAGTTAATGATGCACCAGGTACAGCAGCACCGACACCAGGTATTCTCGTTATGTTCGGTTTCAACCCAGCACTTGATGTATTGAAATACGCAGCCATCGCAGCTGCAATTTGTTTCATTGTCGGTTGGGTGATGTCATATGTATTTAGAAACTATCCAATCCGTAACAGTGAAGTGACGGGTTACAAATCAAAAATCATAGAAAATAAAGCTGAACCAACAATGAACGAAGCATAAACACAAAGAAACAACACACTAAAGGTGTATACCTGATGTGTGTTGTTTTTTAGTGCTGAAAATTGAAATTATTTATTAAGACTTTAATAGAACAACACGCCTATTCCAATTCCAATGAGTACGATTGCCCATGAAGGCAATTTGAAATAAGCTAATAAAACAAATAATATCGTTGCGAACGTAAAGTCTAAAGGTTGTTTAACTGTAGAAGTCCAAATAGGTTGGTAGAAAGCTGCGATTAAAATACCGACTACACCTGCGCTGATACCTTTCAAAAAGCCTCTGGCATAAAGATTAGACTTAAAACTATCCCAAAATGGTAAGACGCCAAACAACAATAAGAAAGCAGGTAAAAAGATTGCGAATGTCGCAAGTAACCCTCCTAGAACGCCTCCAATATTTGTGCCGATATAAGACGCAAAAGTAAATAATGGACCAGGCACAGCTTGTGCTGCCGCATAACCTGTAATGAAATGATCAGAAGAAATCAATCCTTGCGGCACAAACTCCTTTTCTAATAATGGCAAGACGACATGGCCGCCACCAAAAACAAGTGAACCGGAACGATAGAAACTGTCGAACATTTTAATCCATATATTTTGAGTGGTTGCGCTTAAGATAGGCAATACAACCAGTAAAGAAACAAATAATGATAGAGAAATAATCCCTAATCTTTTAGGCAAGTAGAACGCTTTAGAATCAGCGTCTGGCGCTGATGTAGGTTTAAGGAACAAGACACCATATAAGCCAGTTATAGCCAACGCAATCACTTGAATATAAATACTATTAATCAATAATGAGAGTGCTAATACAAACATAGCCAATGCGATGGTTGTTTTTGTATTGGTTAATTTTTTGCCCATACCAATAATTGCTTGTGCCACAATGGCCACAGCAACGAGTTTCAACCCTTGCATCCAAGTGAAGTGTGTATCACCATTCACAAATAAGACTGAAAATAACATTAAGACAATCACTGAAGGCATCGTAAATCCTAGAAATGCAAGAATACCACCGAATACACCACCTCTGATAGTCCCTATACCGATACCAACTTGACTGCTGGCAGGGCCTGGAAGAAATTGACATAATGCGACTAAGTCTGAATATTCTCTTTCATCCAACCATTTCCTTTTTTTCACATATTCATCATAAAAATAACCTAAATGTGCTGTGGGTCCACCAAAAGACATCAAACCAAGTTTTAAAGCTACAATAAAAATGGTGAAATAATGAGACATAGGCAGCTCCTTATATGAATTCGCATCCACTTATGGATTTTGCGTTAGTCTTCATTATATTTCGAAATAGGTAAGGGTGATGTATAGATTTTGTAAAGTTTGTGAATGACATGTATTTTCTTTTCTAAACAAGTCTGTCGCATCTCTATATCAAAAGGACACTAAGAAAGGTTGTTCATCTTCCGCTAAACATAAACGAATGCGTTCTGTGAAATTCCCCCAAGTGACCTTCTGCATGACCTCTTCGTAGGTAAAGAATCCGACTTCCAAACTTTCATCGCTAGTCGTAAGTGTGCCATCACTATAGATTCCTTTAAATAAATGGTTGATGATACTGCGTTCAGTGTTTTGAAAGACACCACAGTATGTCGTGAGTGTGATGTTGACGCCAGCTTCTTCTTTCACTTCACGCATGACACCCTCTCGAATGGTTTCGCCATTTTCAATTTGTCCGCCAGGAATTTCCCAGCCACGTAAAGGACTTTTGATTAAAAGTATTTTATTTTCATCATTTGTGACAACGCATGAAGCGGAAACAATATGTTTTGGGGTCATCTTAATCCTCCTAGAGTTGTGTTATTGAATGATACTCGTTAAAAGTGAACAGCTAGTGTCTAAAAATATGTAAAAAATAATTTATAGTTAATAATTAGTTAATTCAATTGTTGTGTATGTTTGTTTTATAATAAAAGTATGTAAATTAAAGGAGACAACAACAATGAACTTTAAACAATTTTTACTGACAGGCCTCGCAAGTGTATTACTTGGATCAGCAGGCGCGCATGTATTTTCAAATCAAGCAGAAGCTGCCCAATTCGGTGCACACGAATTTCGTGATTACAGTGTTCAACCTAAAGAAAACTTGAAAAACCTATTGAACGCGAGTCATTATTATAAAGACATGGCGAAAGAATCAGGGGCAACGTTCTACCAAAATAAATTAAACCAAGCGATTTATTTCGCTAAGAAACAACAAAAGTCTAATAATGATTCACAAGTTGTGACAGCAATTAATCAACTTTCAGCTATCTATAATGAGGTATTTCAATTGCATTTGCAAACTGAAAAAGGCAGTGCCGACATCTTAAGTAAAAAAGCAGAATTAAAAAGCCTAATTGCAAAGGCAAACCATTTGTTAGCTGAAAGCCATCTTTCAATGAATCAAGAAGAAGCACAGCTAAAACAAACTGTTTTGCAAGCACAAGCTATATTAAACCAAACAACACCAGACTTTGAATTAGTGAATGCGATGAACGCAGTTCAACAAGGTATTCAAAATGTAGAAGCATATAAAGCTTTTACAGCACATCATTAATATAAAGATATAAGTGATAGGACACAGTAATCTCTCAAAGGTTACTGTGTTTTTTTATATTTAGTTTTTTAGTTGAGGTATATATGGGTAAACATAACTACACAAATGAGAGACAACATCCAAGGGGGGGAATGTTATGTCTAAAGCATTATCGATTATTGTTCCTGTATATAATAAATCTCAATTTTTACAACAATGTGTGTCATCTATTGATGAATTAAAGCTGAATCATAATGAGATAGAAGCTATCTTTGTTGATGATGTTTCAACAGATGATTCATTGGAACAATTAAAACAGTTTGAACAAACACGTGATTATATGCGTGTTATAGAATTAGAGGAAAACAGCGGTAGTCCAGCCAAGCCGAGAAATGTGGGGATGGAAGCGGCTGAAGGCACTTATATAACTTTTTTAGATGCAGATGACTGGTTAGATACAGAAGGTTTTCCAAAGTTGCTTGACCAAGCCTTGTCTACAGAGAGTGATATAGTGTTTGGTCAGAGTTTAAAACATATGGATCACTCTGTGAGCCAAATTGCACGCTTTAGTGCATACACAAAACAAGAAGTACTTGTACCGTACGAAATCGATAAGATATTTCGTGCTGTCGGTCCACCAGGAAAAATCATTAAACACTCAGTGATTCAAAATCATCATCTTTATTTTGAATCGATGAAATACGGAGAAGATAAGTTATTCTTTACTGAAGTGATTGCACATGCGAAAACAGCAGCTATGAATGATGTCGTAGTCTATCATGTGAATCGATATGGTGCGAATCAATCATTGGTCAATGAAACAGATATTTTTGAAAAAACAGCCTTTAATTTAGAAGTATTAAAGCAGTTGTTAGATTTAGACATCCCGGAGACTGCACGCAAACATGCGATCAGTCGAATTGTAGAAATGGACTACTTATCACGTTTATTTATGAATCGTCGCTTCTTAAAAAGCACAGAGAAAAACAAATTCTATGAAGCGTTTGATCAGTTAGTTTCAACTTTAGATCAACATGGCTTAGATATTAAAGATTACTTGACTGAACCGAAATACGAAAAAGTATGTGAATGCTTAGTAAATAGAGATAAAGAAAAAGTAGAAGCGTTGGTTACTATATTAACTGAAGGTATACGAGCACCGCATTATATTGCAGAAGGGCTAGTGTATTATCATTTACCAAAAGACTTACACACCGTTGCACCCTTATACGAACCATTCTATGCGGTCTATAGCGGGTCACATCTTAAAGAGAATCAGTTCTATGAGACTATTACGTTATATAAAGAGGATTCAACAGAGGTTAATGCAGTAAATTTAGTGAAACTTTCAGATGAATCTGTTATTCAAGCAGTAACGTTTGAACAACAAGACAATCAACTCTGGATACCTTCAGATGCATTAAACGTAGATTTCGATTTTAATTTGCAAGTAATTTATGATCACTACAAACCATTTTTAGTGCATATGATGTTGCCAAGTATAACGGACAAGCATGAATTAAAACGCCAAGGTCAGAAAGTAGAGTTCGTATCAACACAACAAGAACAAGCTCCAGCTGAATCTAGTTACGTAGATACGACGAAATACTATGCAGAAAATCCAGGTAAAGTATGGGCGACTAAGAGGTTTAAAGTGTACAGTGATACTGAATTTGCACAAGAACAAGCCCAAACAATGGAAGTCGGTGAAGTGTTTGCTGTGTCAGAAATACAATATTCTAAAAAAGGCACACCGCGCTTAGTATTAGCGGATGGTAACGTGATTACTGCCAATAAAAAGTTTGTCGAACATTTAGACAACCATGTTTCTGAACGCTATATTGTAGAATGGCCGATTACGATTCAAGTCATAAAAAAGTGTAAGGTTTATGAAGATCGTAATTTTAAAAATGAATCAGAATTCCAACCGAAATTAAATGACACGATAGAAATAGATAAAATTGTGTGTTCTTCTAAAGGCACACCGCGCTTAAAAACAAAGACGGGTTATTTTATCACCGCAAATCGAGATTTTGTGCAAGTTGTGGAGTAAGAAGAAGGGATGAAAATCTCTTCTTCTTTTTTACTTAAATAGCGTGGTAATGCGTTAAAGTATCAATAAATATTTTAAAGAAATCGGTTATGAATAGTATAAAATAACGTATATTGCTAGAAGACTATTAAGTTTGTGAATTTATTATAAATATTGTTGACAGGGGATAGAGAAAACGGTAAGATTCAATACATAATTATTTTCTGACAATTCGAATATCATTGTATCGATTTGAATTGTAGGGTGCTATATCTATATACTATGAGGGGAGAGTATTTTATTGACTTCTAAAATTACTTATACAGACTTCACCTCAGACCCTTTTGAATCATTGGATGTTTCAGATGACACAAAAGGTGCGTATCATGTTGTGAAATGGGCATATGATACTTACGGAGATGAAATTGTATATGCTTGCAGTTTCGGAGTAGAGGGCATTGTTCTGATTAACTTAATTTCGCAAGTGAAACCAGACGCACGTATCGTCTTTTTAGACACAGGTTTCCATTTCGATGAAACGTACGATTTAATCGACCGTGTTAAAGCAAAATATCCTAAATTGAACATTGTTATGAAGAAGCCTGATTTGACACTTGATCAACAAGCTCAAGAATATGGCGGTAATCTTTGGCGTAGAGATCCCAACCAATGTTGTTATATCCGTAAAGTTAAACCACTTGAAGAAGTATTAACTGGCCAAACAGCTTGGGTGTCAGGATTGAGACGCGAACAATCTCCAACAAGACGCAACACAAATTTTGTGAATCAAGATGATCGTTTTGAATCTATTAAAATTTGTCCACTCATCCATTGGACTTGGGATGATGTATGGGATTATATTAAATCGAATGATTTACCTTATAATACGTTGCATGATCAAAATTATCCAAGCATCGGATGCGCACCATGTACTTCACCTGTTTTTGAAGGCGGCGACTCTAGAGAAGGCAGATGGCAGAACAATATGAAAACTGAATGTGGTTTGCACATCGGACGTAAATCTTAATTTAAAAGTTACAATTAATTTTTTTGTATATAATTCCTAGTGGATACGTTGGAATTTTGAAAGCACAATGACTATACTTGTATTAAGTGTAGATATTTTTTTAATTTCAATTCCTACTAAAAAACTAAGGATAAAATCTATCATATGGGGGGAAGACACTTGAATTTATCAGCAACAAATAGTCCGTTCAACGATGAACAGGCACAACTCATTAATCAAGCGTTATCAACATTATCAAATGACCAGAAGCTCTGGCTTAGCGGTTATTTAACGGCACATCTCCAAGATGGCACCGCAACACAAGCACCTACTTCTGGCGCAGCAGCTACACCAACGCCTGCAGCTCCAGCGCAACCGCAAGCTATAGAACCGCGTAAAGTTACTGTATTATTTGGTTCTGAATCTGGTAACGCACAGTGGGTGGCAGAATTACTTGAAAGTAAATTAAAAGAAAATGATTTTGATGCCACTCTAACTGAAATGGACCAATATAAAACGAAAGATTTAAAAAATGTTGAAGATTTATTAATCGTAACTTCAACACATGGTGAAGGCGATCCGCCAGATAATGCGTTATCTTTCTATGAATTCTTATATGGTCGTAAAGCACCTAAATTAGAAGGTACACGTTTCTCAGTACTTGCATTAGGTGACCAATCTTATGAATTCTTCTGTCAAACTGGTAAAGATTTCGATGCTCGCTTAGAAGAGTTAGGTGCTGACCGTATTTTACCGCGTGTCGATTGTGATATTGACTTCGAAGAACTCGCAAATGAATGGATTGAAAACATTATTAATGAGTTAGGCGATCAAGAAGTGAAACAAGTTGTTCAAGAGGCACAAGATGCGCTTGTTGAAGATGCTTCTGGACCGATTTACTCAAGAACGTTTCCTTACGAAGCAGAAGTCTTAGAAAACATTAATTTAACCGGCCGTGGTTCGGATAAAGAAGTCCGCCACCTTGAATTATCATTAGAAGGTTATGGCGATGACTACGCACCAGGGGATTCTATTAATATCCTACCTGAAAACGACCCTGAACTTGTTGATGAAATTATAGATATGCAAGATTGGGTGGCTGAAAAAGATATTGCCGTGAATACACAAGGTGACAAAATGTCATTAGAAGATGCCTTAACGTCATACTTTGAAATCACGAAATTAACAAAACCATTAATCGAAAGTGCAGCACAGCTCTTTGATAATGAAGACTTATTAGATAGAGCCTCTGATAGTGAATGGGTGAAAGATTATATCTACGGTCGTGACTTAATCGATTTATTAAATGATTTCCCTACAGAGTCATTACAACCAAACCAATTGCATCAGATCTTAAGAAAAATTCCTGCACGCAGTTACTCCATTTCAAGCAGTCATAAAGCAAATGAAGATGAAGTACACATTACAGTATGTGCTGTACGTTATGAAGCACATAACCGTCAACGCTCAGGTGTCTGCAGTGTACAACTCGCAGAACGTGTAGAGCCTGGCGATAAATTAAAAGTATACTTGAAGAAAAATCCTAATTTCAAATTCCCATTCGATGAAAACACACCAGTCATCATGATTGGACCAGGTACTGGTATTGCTCCATTCCGCAGTGTTTTACAAGAACGTGAAGAATTGGATTTAACAGGCAACACATGGTTATTCTTTGGTAACCCACACTTTACAACAGACTTCTTATACCAAACTGAAATTCAAGATTGGTTGAAGAGCGGTGTCTTAGAAAAAGTAGATTTAGCCTTTTCACGTGATCAAGAAGAAAAACGTTATGTTCAGCATTTAATTGATGAAAATAGTGCAGAATTCTATGAATGGTTAAGAAATGGCGCAGCAATTTATGTCTGCGGCGACGAAAAACACATGGCGAAAGATGTACACCAAGCTATCATTCATGTATTGGAAAAAGAAGGCGGCTTATCTGAAGAAGAATCAGAAGAGTACCTATCAGAATTGAAAAAAGAAAAACGCTATCAACGTGACGTGTATTAATTTTTGAGGAGGCAAATTATGGCTGAGAATAACAATGATTTATATAAAGGCTTAGATGATTTAGAACGTAATAAAGGCGAAAGCAATTATTTGCGTGGTACCATTGCACAGGGTTTAAAAGACCCTGTGACTGGTGCTATCGCAGATGATGATACAAAATTATTAAAGTTCCACGGCAGCTATATGCAAGATGACCGTGACTTACGTCAAGAACGACGCAAACAAAAATTAGAACCCCTCTACGCATTTATGATTCGCGTACGTATCCCTGGGGGACGTGTTTCCACGGATCAATGGTTGAAATTAGATCAATTGGCAGATGATTATGCAGGTGAACAAATTCGTTTAACGACACGTCAAACGGTACAATATCATGGAATTTTAAAACGCAACTTAAAAAAATCAATGCAAGCGATTAACGCAGCTGTTCTTGATTCCATCGCAGCGTGCGGTGACGTCAATCGTAATGTCATGTGCAACCCTAATCCCTACCAATCCGATGTGTATAGTGAAATAAATGAATACGCTGACAAAATCAGTGGACATTTATTACCAAAGACGACAGCGTATCATGAAATTTGGTTAGACGGTGAAAAAATTATCGATTCTAAACAAGAAGATCATGAACCAATGTACGGTAAAACATACTTACCACGTAAATTCAAAATCGGTATTGCGTTACCGCCTTCTAACGACATTGATGTATATTCACAAGATATCGGTTTAATCGGTATCGTTGAAAACGATGAATTAACAGGCTTTACAGTCACTGTCGGCGGCGGTATGGGTAGTAAGAATGATGATTTAAGAACACATCCTCAAGTTGGTAAAGTGTTAGGTTATATTCCTAAAGAAACAGCACCGGAAGTTTGTGAGAAAATCTTAACGATTCAACGTGACTTCGGTGATCGTGCAGACCGTCAACAAGCACGTTTCAAATATACAGTGGAACGTAAAGGCGTGGATTGGATCCGCGAAGAATTAAATCGTCGTTTAGGTTGGGAAATTGAAGATGCGAAACCATTTGAATTTGACAGTAACGGCGACCGTTTAGGTTGGGTTGAAGGTTCTGGCAAATATCACTATACATTATTCATTCAAAATGGCCGTATTAAAGATACAGAAGACTTTAAGTTGAAAACAGCAATCAAGAAATTAGCGCAGACACATAAAGGTGAAATCCGTATGACACCGAACCAAAACCTGATTTTTGCGAATGTTGAGAAAGAAGATAAAGCCGCTATTGATGCGATTATCGAAGAGTATGGCTTAACAGATGGTAAAAATTACAGTGGTTTACGTCGTAACTCTATGGCTTGTGTGGCTTTTCCGACTTGCGGTCTTGCGATGGCAGAGTCAGAACGTTACTTACCATCTTTAGTGACGAAAATCGAAGATATTTTAGATGAATTTGGTTTACGAGAAGAAGAAATTACGATTCGTATGACAGGTTGTCCGAACGGCTGTGCACGTCCTGCATTAGCTGAAATTGCCTTTATTGGTAAAGCACCTGGTAAATATAACTTCTATTTAGGCGGCAGCTTTGTCGGTGAACGCTTGAATAAGTTATATAAAGAAAATATTGGAGAAGCGGAAATTTTAGAAAGCTTACGTCCTATTTTAGAACAATACAGTAAAGAGCGTGAAACAGGGGAACACTTTGGTGACTTTGTGGTACGTAAAGGTATTGTAGAAAAAGTCACAGATGGTCGTGACTTCAGATAAGCAGTCAGCATTACCTCAGAAAGTGACGTATCTACGCACTTGGATACGTCCTTTCTCCAGTAATGTTCAATATACTATCTAAATAACACAAAGAGGTGATCGAATGGGGAAAGTATATATCGTAGGCGCAGGTCCCGGAGATCCGGATTTAATCACAGTTAAAGGTGTCAAAGCCATAGAACAAGCCAATGTGATTCTATATGATCGCCTCGTTAATAAAGCACTGCTTCAATATGCGAAGCCGAATACTAGATTGATTTATTGTGGGAAAGACCCGAGTGGTTTATCGATTCCTCAAGTAGAAATCAACGCATTAATGGTGAGTTTCGCACGTAAAGGCCACACTGTAACGAGGTTGAAAGGCGGAGATCCTTTCTTGTTCGGCAGAGGTGGAGAGGAAGCGGAAGTTCTAGCAGAACATCATATTGCTTTTGAAATTGTACCTGGTATTACATCAGGTATCGCAGCACCTGCTTATGCAGGTATTCCAGTTACACATCGAGATTATAGTTCTTCTGTCGCGTTTGTGACAGGTGTCAACAAAGAGAAAACGTTAAAAGAAGATTATTGGAAACATTTAGCATTAGGCCCTGAAACACTGTGTATCTACATGGGTGTCAGCAGGCTGCCTGAAATCTGTCGCTTGTTAATCCGACATGGCAGACCGAAAGCCACACCTGCCGCACTGGTTTATCAAGGGACAAGCGGTGTTCAACAAACTGCGGTCGGTACTTTAGAAACAATCGTAGATGTCGCAAAAGATTTTAAAAACCCATCGATGATTGTGATTGGTGAAGTCGTACAGTTGCGTGAGAAAATTAATTGGTTTGAATCTGTATCGGCACAAGCAGCAGCACAACAGTAAATGAACACTACTCATAAGAATGAAATATTAAGTTCATTTTTTTAACTTTAATTCCTTGTAAACTGATAAGAATAGTATCGTCTATGCATTACACGACATAAATAATATGAAAATTCTAACAATCGAAACTTGATTATTGAAAGAAAGGAGCAAAGACAATGAAAAAACTATTAATTATTGCCTTCGTAGGTTTTTTTGCACAACTGGTTGACGGTTCCCTCGGCATGGGATTCGGCGTAACATCATCATCAATTTTGTTATCGCTTGGTTTAGCACCAGCCATTGTATCAGCGACAATCCATTTTTCTGAAATTGCGACAACAGCAGCATCAGGTGTTTCGCACATGTCATTCTCTAACGCAGATAAGCGTTTAATACTGAAATTAGCGGTGCCGGGATCGATGGCAGCTTTCGTTGGTGCAGCGGCAGTCAGCCATCTGCATGCAGGTTTAGTCAAGCCTGTCGTTGCTTTGTTCCTGATTACCATCGGTATTTATATTTTAGTTCAATTCGCATTTAAGCGCGGACAAACTAAAAAGCTGACAAGAGGGTCAGAGTTAAGTAATAAATTTATGTTTCCGCTTGGTGCGACTGCAGGATTTTTAACAGCTATCGGCGGAGGCGGCTGGGGACCAGTCAATACTTCAGCATTGCTTGCACGTCGTGATATCAATGTCCGTCATGTCATCGGTAGTGTCTCTATCAGTGAATTTTTCGTAACGATTGCAGCGTCGATCAGTTTCTTGATTTTCTTACCGCTTCATTTGATTAATTGGGGATTGGTACTGGCATTAAGTGTCGGCGGCGTTGCGGCGGCACCATTTGCGGCATGGCTCGTTAAAATTATTCCAGTCAATGTCCTAGGTATTTTTGTCGGCGGTTTGATTATCTTTACAAATAGTAATACTTTATTGAACGCATTTGGTGCACCAGGAGAAGCAATTACTATTGTGAGAATTGCAGTAGTTATCGGTTGGTTTGCATTATTATTTGTCATTTTACGCAAAGAAGGCAAGTTACCTAATTTTTTTCACAGAAAAGAAGCAAATAAAGTTGGAAGAGTTAAACAATAAGAGGAGATGAGTTAAATGGCTACAACAACACAAATTTTAGAACATACGAATACCCCGCATGGCGGGAAGTTAATTAATCGTCAACTTGAAGGTGCAGAACGCGAAGCTTTAATCGAAGCAGCCGTTTCTTTTAAAACATTAACGTTAAACGCATGGAGTTTATCTGACTTAGAATTAATCGCAATTGGCGGTTTCAGTCCACTAACAGGATTTATGGGAGAAGCGGATTATCAAAATGTCGTTGACAACTTACATCTTGCGGATGGAACGTTATGGAGTATTCCAATTACCTTACCAGTTAGTGAAGCGGAAGCAGATCAATATGAAATTGGGGAACAGATTGCACTTTATGGAGAAGACCAACAATTATACGGTGTCTTAACGTTAGAAGAAAAGTATACGTACGATAAAGAAAAAGAAGCGCAAAATGTCTATGGAACGACTGAAGCAGCACATCCAGGTGTCAAAAAAGTATATGACAAAGGCAATGTGTATCTAGCCGGCCCGATTCAATTAGTGAATCGTCCAGATCATAGTGAGTTTGAAGAATTTGAATTAGATCCGATTGAAGTACGTCAAATGTTCCATGACTTAGGTTGGAAAACAGTCGTAGGTTTCCAAACACGCAACCCAGTGCACCGCGCGCATGAGTATATTCAAAAAAGTGCGTTGGAAACAGTTGATGGTCTCTTATTGAATCCATTAGTAGGGGAAACAAAGTCTGATGATATTCCGGCAGATGTTCGTATGGAAAGCTATCAAGTGATTTTAAAGCACTATTATCCAGAAGATCGTGCACGCTTAGCTATATATCCAGCTGCGATGCGTTATGCAGGTCCTCGTGAAGCGATTCTACATGCGATTGTGCGCCAAAACTATGGCTGTACACATTTCATTGTAGGACGTGACCATGCAGGTGTGGGCGACTATTATGGTACATATGAAGCTCAAGAATTGATTACGAAATATCAAGAAGAGTTGGGTATTCATATTTTAAAATTTGAACATGCTTTCTATTGCACGAAGTGCGGTAACATGGCGACAGCGAAAACATGCCCGCATGGCGCTGAACATCATGTGCATTTAAGCGGGACAAAAGTTCGTGAAAAATTACGTAACGGAGAATCTTTACCGAAAGAATTCTCACGCCCTGAAGTAGCTGAAGTGTTAATTCGTGGTTTACGCAGACATAGAGAACAAAACGAGGAGGCGTAACGATGACAAAATCGCAAAATATTACATGGCATGATTCAGAAGTAACGAAAACAGAACGTCAAGCTCAAAATGGACACAAGAGTGTGGTTCTATGGTTCACTGGTTTATCAGGTTCAGGTAAGTCTACTATCAGTGTTGCTTTAGAAAAAGCATTATTTGAACGTCGTATACATGCGTATCGTTTAGATGGAGATAATATCCGTCATGGTTTAAATAATAACCTTGGTTTCAGTCCAGAAGACCGTAAAGAAAATATCCGTCGTATCGGCGAAGTCAGCAAACTGTTAGCGGATGCAGGGCTGATTACGTTAACTGCGTTTATTTCACCGTATCGTGAAGATCGTGACCGTGTCCGTGACATTCTAGAAGATGGCGAATTCATTGAAGTTTATGCGAAAGCTAGTGTTGAAACGTGTGAACAACGTGACCCGAAACAGTTGTATAAAAAAGCACGTGCTGGCGAAATTAAAAACTTTACTGGTATTGATGCGCCATATGAAGCGCCTGAACATGCGGAGATTGTCGTAGATACAGAGACGACGTCTGTGGAAGAAGCGGTTCAACAGATTCTAGACTATTTAGAAGAAAAACAAATTATTTAACTAGTAAGCACACACAACCCTCAAATTGTGTGTGCTTTTTGAGTGGTTATTATTCCAGTTAAGTTTTGCGATTATTCTGAATTTGAATTAAAATAGAAGTGTACAATAATATTTGAAACAACAAGGAGAGTCGAACAACATGGCAGAAGTAAAAGGCAAAGTAGCAATGGTGACAGGCGGCGGACAAGGTATCGGAGAAGCAATTTGTCGCAGACTCGCAAAAGACGGCTTTAAAGTAGGTGTGGCCGATTTTAATGAAACAACTGCAGAAGCAGTCGCACAAAGCTTACGCGATGAAGGTTATGAAGCGCTTGCGGTTAAAGTAGACGTATCAGATCGTGATCAAGTCTTCGCAGCAGTCAACACAGTGAAAGATCATTTCGGAGATTTCAA
Organism: Staphylococcus simulans; assembly: GCF_003043455.1. GTDB lineage: Bacteria > Bacillota > Bacilli > Staphylococcales > Staphylococcaceae > Staphylococcus > Staphylococcus simulans_A. The sequence continues at coordinate 34,765 of NZ_PZGG01000021.1, forward strand.
TGTGATTGTCAATAACGCTGGATTAGGACCACAAACACCACTTGATACGATTACGTACGATCAATATCGCAAAGTTTTCGATGTAAACGTCGGCGCAATTTTCTGGGGCATTCAAGCAGCAGTTGAAGCATTTGAATCATTTGGCCACGGCGGTAAAATTATTAACGCTTCTTCTCAAGCAGGACAAGTCGGCAACCCAGGTCTTGCGTTATATGGCGCAACTAAATTCGCAATCCGTGGTATTACACAAACAGCAGCACGCGACTTAGCTGACAAAGGTATTACTGTTAATGCGTATTGTCCAGGTATCGTTAAAACACCGATGATGGAAGATATCGCACAAAAAACAGCTGATGAAGTAGGTAAACCATATGAATGGGGTATGGAACAATTCTCTAAAAATATCGCATTAAAACGTTTATCAGAACCTTCAGATGTCGCAGCATGTGTATCTTATCTTGCAGGACCTGACAGTGACTATATGACTGGCCAAGCTTTAATTATCGATGGCGGTATGGTCTTCAACTAATACAAGACATAAGAAAAGGCAAGTGCACCTATACAGGACACTTGCCTTCTTTTTATTTTCTAGGAATGCCAATCGCATGGCCGAGTTGTTTTGGTGTTTCAAATTCCCCTTGTTCCTCATAGTATGTTTTGATGTTATCAAAAACAAAATCTGGGAATGCACTACTGCGACGTTGTTTGTTATCAATGGCCATCATGATGACTTCATACGTTGCAGTCGGCACTTGATCTTGGTTGAACATCTTTAAAAAGAAATGTACACGCTTATGATCGTAGTCATAAACATAAACTTCTACCGTAAATGTTTCATCCAGCAACATTTCTTTTAAGTAAGTGATATGTGCTTCTAAATTAAAAATTGTCGTATCATGCTGTTGTCGGTAATCAATCGAGAACCCCATTTTCGCAAAGAAACCAACAACTGCATCACTGAAAATTGAAAAATACTGTGCATCATGTAAGTGTTGGTTGTGATCAATCCAAGAAGGATGCACCTTATCTTCATAAGTATAAATGTACCCCATATTTAATTTCCCCCTTTAATACATATAATAGCAGTGTATCACATTAACGAAATTAGACGTATCATCTATAGAGTATGATGACGTTCATCATGAAGTGACTAAAGCAGGTAAACTTAATCAAGAAGAATCGCTTTCATAAATGAAATAGATTTGAATTGTTAATCAATTAAAGGAAGACGAAATCAATCATTTTGAAAAATGGAAGTTATCATTGAACAAGTATAATAT
>NZ_PZGG01000022.1 GCF_003043455.1 Staphylococcus simulans
TTTTTAGGAAGTAAAGAGAATTGAATTGAAAATATCAAAGAATTAATAGGATAAAAATCATGGATGCATAATGTGATTAAAATTAATTGATATGGTAAGTGGTTAATAGATTGAATACATGAAAAAAAGCGACAGCTCTTGAGGGGAACTGTCGCTTCGAAAATCGATGTCATCGCAAGCACCGATTTTCATAAAGTGGTGTGTGGTCCAGTGGGAGGAAAGACCACAGCTTATTTATGTTTAGGATAGATTATTTATGGATTAGCGGAAATGGAATGGACATACTAGGAGGTCTTTTTCCGCTAATTGAAAGGATAAATTGTTTACTTCATGCTTTGATGAACGGTTTCAATGTTAGATTCCATCATTTTGTAGTAGGAATCTCCTTTACTGCCTTTTTTGCCAATAGAGTCTGTGTAGACTTCTCCTGAAATTGGAACGCCTGTTTCTTCACTCAAGCTTTTCATACTTTTATGATCGACACTTGTTTCGACTAATAGATTTTTCAAGTTGTGATCTTTAACGAATTTAATCGCTTGTTTCATTTGTTCAGGAGTTCCTTGTTTTTCAGTGTTAATTTCCCAAATATAGCCGGGAGTGATGCCATATTGTTTTGAGAAATATTTAAATGCGCCTTCACTTGTGATCATAGCGCGTTGATCTTTAGGAATGTCATCGAACTTGTCGTGACTGTCTTTATTTAACTTTTCAAGCTTGTTGATATAAGCATCACCTCGTTTTTCGTAGTCTGCTTTGTGTGCTTTATCATGATTGATTGCAGCTTGCTGAATATTCTTCACATATTTGATGCCGTTCTCTAGACTTAACCAAGCGTGAGGGTCTTGTTTTGTCTCATCGCCTTCAGCACCGTTCAGGTAAATTGGTTTTACATCTTTAGAAACGCGTACGACACTATCATCTTTAGTTGTTTTGCCAGCTTGGTCTAAAGCATTTTTAAACCAACCATTACCTGTTTCCAGATTCAATCCGTTATAAAGGATGATATCTGCGTCTGTTAAGGCTTTGATGTCTTTAGGTTTGACCTCATATTCATGAGGATCTTGGCCGATAGGAACTATGCTATGTATATCCGCATGGTCCCCGACTACGTTGTCGGCCATGTCATATAGTATTGAATTGGTTGTGACGATTTTAAGTTTATCGTTATCAGAGGCAGTTGATTTTGAATCTTTACCTCCGCCGCATGCTGCTAATAGCAATAATATGATAGCTAATAATGGTACTAATTTTTTCATGATGTAACTCCTTTTTTGATTTTGAGAGTCAATTTTGAATAGATAAATGTACCGACATAAATAGCAAACGCACACAAGACAATTGTTGCACCACTAGGGATGTTATAAATGTAGCTGAAATACATACCGATTATTGAACTGATTACACTGATTAAACTGGCTACAATCATCATAGACCATAATTTCTTGGTGATGAGAAAAGCTGCTGAAGCAGGTGTAATCAAAAGTGCAACAACGAGTATAATACCCACAGTTTGAATGCTTGCGACTGTCACGAGTGACAAGAGCAGCATCACAAAGTAGTGGATGGCTGTTGTGTTTAAACCGCTCATTCTACTAAAGGTTGAATCGAAAGTAGAAATCATTAATGGGCGGTAAAAAATGATGATAAGCAAGAGTACTATTATGCTGACAATAATCGTCGACCAGTACGCACTATTGGTAATCGCTAGCAAATTACCGAATAGAATGTGATACAAGTTCGTCGTACTATTGATCAAGCTGATAATAATTACTCCGGTAGCTAAGAATGCTGTAAAACTGATACCAATGGCTGCATCTTGTTTGGTTTTACTTCGTTCAGAAATAAAGCCGATGAATAGACTGGCTAACATTCCTGTGACTAAAGCTCCGACAAACATCGGAATGTTAAAAAGGAATGATAGTGCAACCCCTGGCAATACAGCATGGCTCATCGCATCACCCATGAGCGACAACCCTCTTAATACAATCAGGCTGCCGACTGTTCCGCACACAATGCCGACACAAATGGAAATAATCAGGGCGCGATTTAAAAATTGATACTGTGTGAGTTGTTGTATAAATTCGTACATAAATCTGACTCTCTTTCTAATTCTTTAATGGCGCTGTGGTTGATTCATGAATGTCTCGTTTAATCGTTCTGTAGTCATTGCTTCTTCACTTGGTCCGAAATAACGTAAAGTTTTGTTGAGCAGAATGACACGATCGAAATAAGTGGTCGCTTTTGATAGATCATGATGCACGATTAATATTAATTTACCTTCGGCTTTTAAAGCTTCAATTTTACGCATAATTAATTGTTCACTCGTGAAATCAATTCCTACAAAAGGTTCGTCTAATAAGTAAAGTTCACTCGTCGACATCAAGGCACGTGCAACTAATACACGTTGCAACTGTCCGCCACTCAATTGAGAAATTTGGCGTTTACGTAAATGAGTTAATTCCATTTCTTCTAATAACTGAGTTAAGCGTTGCTTAATTTGTGCAGAAGGGCGTCTGAACCACCCGATTTCCTTATAAGCGCCTGATAGTACGACGTTTTCAACATCAATTGGAAAATCTAAATCTAAGTAGGCTTTTTGCGGTATGTATGTGATGTTCTTAAGTTGTGATTCGACTGGTTGATTGTTCAACAATTGGACACCTTGTGATTTAAACTCTCCGATTAACGCTTTGATTAATGAGGATTTTCCTGCACCGTTCGGACCCATAATACCGATAATTTCACCGTGAACAGGAATAGACAAATTGATATTTTGTAAGACATGCTTATTGCCTAAATATAAATCCAAATTCTCAATTTCTAACAATATCACACCTCCTAAAAGAATTTTTAGGGTAACCTAATTTATTTCATCATAAGACATGAATTTTCGCGTGTCAAGTCTTTTCGTGATACAATAAAGTGAATCTGGATGGAAGGAACGGTGACAAGATGTTAACGGAAGAAAAAGAAGATTACCTCAAAGCGATTTTGAATAATGGCGGCGCAACTTCATTCGTTACAAATAAAAAACTTTCTCAATACTTAAATATTAAACCCCCATCCGTGAGTGAGATGGTCAATCGTTTAGAAAAAGCAGGCTATGTAACTACTAAACCTTATAAGGGTGTGAAGTTATCCGAAGAAGGTTTCAACCATACATTAGAAATTATTAAGCGTCATCGCTTATTAGAACTTTTCTTAATCGAAATATTGAAATACAACTGGGAAGAGGTACACCAAGAAGCAGAGGTACTAGAACATAGAGTGTCTGATTTGTTTGTTGAACGTTTAGATTCATTGTTGAACTATCCGACTACATGTCCGCATGGCGGTATTATCCCAAGAGACGGTAAATTTGAAGAAATCTACAATGAGTCATTAAAAACATTCCAAGCAGGAGATCAAATCGTTATTCGTCGGGTACGCGATCGTACGAAGTTATTAATTTATCTTTCAAGTAAATTTATTTCAATCGGGGATACGGTTACGGTAATATCTCGTGATGATACAAACGAAGTCATCGCTATTCAAAAAGGGGACGACCCATTAATCATTTTAAGTTATGAAAATGCGGCACATATTTTTGGGGAAATAGCGGATGTATAAATAGAATAGAAATCAGAGTGGTTCATCATTGGCGTAATCTTTTGAGGTTACGTCTTTTTTTAGTCGTTCTAATTAATGAGATACATATCATTCTTTGTACCTATGGATAATTCAAAAAATCGTCATATAATAATAAAAAAGATAAAAGAGGTATATGGATGAAGGGGAATACAGAGCATCAAACAGAAAAAATAGTTTTAGTTGTCAGCTCATTGATCTTTTTGTTTATAATGATTGGGAATTATTTAAAATTAGATGTTTTAAGACATATAGATCAAACGACATTACATTGGTTTATACAAACGTTCGGCGAACCCAAAATGCAGTTTGGTCATGGCTTTCTTAATAATTATATGACTGCACTGGCTACTTATGGAGATGTATTAACGTTTGTAGTAATGTCTATTGTCATTGCGATTATTTTATTATTCAAACGGTACTATGTATTAAGTTTATGGCTTTTAGCCACAGTGGCTTCAGGAGGCATCTTAGGTATTATTTTTAAAGATATTATTTATCGTCATCGCCCGTATGACCATTTGTTGGCAGATACAGGATTTTCTTTTCCCAGTGGACATTCATTATCTAGTACGTTAATTGTGATTATTATGTTTGCGGTGTTTTTACCTAAGGTGAGACATCGTGCAATTCAAGTGATAATTGCTGGTTTGCTTTCAGTGTTATGGGTAAGTATTTTATTTTCAAGAATGTACTTTCATGCACACTTTTTAACTGACGTGATAGGCGGTGTCTCTTTAGGTATTGTTTGGGTAATGGCTGCTATCTTGATATATCGCTCGTTATTCATGAAGTTACCTCAAATCAATTTACTTCGAACAGGTAAGACTTATTATATAAAATAGTAAAATAAAGAAGCTTTGCGGTGTCATATCGCAAAGCTTCTTTTATTCATCTATTCATCTCTATTAAATTTGTTTGCCCCAAATATTTAAGTCTAAGCGTTGATTATCGATGTGTGCGATTTGCGGCATTTCTCCCCAAAGAACGTAGCCTTGTTTTTCAAACAGTTTGTTGCACGGTATGTTTTGAGCGAAAACATAACCGGTTAAAAAGCGGATCCCTAACGCTTTGGCTTCTTGTTCTAGACGTTGCATCACTTTAGTGCCAATACCTTTACCACTAATCTGTTGATCCAAATAGATGCTGACTTCTGCAGTTTCATCATAAGCAGGTCTGCCGTAAAAGTAATTCAGACTCGCATAGCCAATTGGACGCATCTCTTCATCATATACTGTAAACAAAGGGCGCATGGCATCGTGTTTATCAAAGATATGTGCCATTTCTTGTTCTGTCACTTCATCAATATCCGCTGTGATGTTACGTGCAGCTATGGCTTGATTATAAACTTTTGTAAATAACGATAAATCGACTTGTGTTGCTGGACGAAGCTTTACCATTTATATCACCTTAATTCTGTAAAAGTAGAATAGTGATAATAGCGTACACGATATAAACGTTAAAGGCAATCCATAACAAGCTGAAAATTACGACAGGGATACCAGTTAATTGACGTAAAGCTAAACCATCCCAGTCTATGACATGTTTCGTGAAAGTCAAAGTAATAATTGTCCAAGTCGATTGTAATAACTCTCCGAAAAGTACACCTAAAATAAAGTGATAAATCAACGATAAGATAATGACAATGAATTCAGGTTGCCCGTTTTGAATTAAACCATAAATCATGATACCTAATAAAAGGGTCAGTAAAATAGGAATACCTTTTCTAGAAGTAATCAGCACAAAATAAATAAAGATACCTAGATAGCTGAAAACGAAGAGTGAAGGATAATGGTAGTATCCCGCAAAGAGACCGACTGCCAACATCAATGGCGGCATTAAGTAACCACCAAGAGTAGTAATAATCATTGTTAGTCTGCTTCTTGCTCTTGTGACCGCAAAACCTTGCCTGGAAGTTTGTATACGTTCTCTAGGAGAAGTCACAATGACTAAGTCTTCGGTACGCCCACCACTCACTTTATTAAACAAAATATGTCCGAATTCGTGTGTCAGAACTGGAATATAATTTAATACAATGTCCAGAATGGCAAAGCTTGGTTTATGGCGATTGCGATGTACAAATAGATACGCAATGGCGATTAATACGACCCAATAGAGATGGAGGGTCATGGAAGTACTCAAAATATCTTTAATTAACTGCATAATTTAACCTCTTCTTGAATTAGAAAAAGTTGAGATACATGACCTCAACTTATGATTTAACTTTATTGTATTAATTTTAAGTGTTAACGTCTTGCGTCTTCGGACCTATTTTAATCATTCGGCACGTCTTTGATGTAACGTGCGGGATTACCTGCGACAACTTGGTTTGCGGGAACATCTTTAGTGACCACACTGCCTGCACCGACAACAACATTATCACCAATGGTGATACCTGGTAAAATAATGGCACCTGCGCCAATCCATACGTGGTTGCCGATCGTTATAGGATAGCCTAACTCTAGTTCAGCGGCACGTGTTTTAGGATTTAAAGGATGAGTTGCGGTAATCAACTGAACGTTCGGACCTAAGAGCACATGATTGCCGATCGTGATTTTTGCGACATCTAACATCGTCGCATTGAAATTCGCATAGAAATGATTGCCGATAGTAATGTTGTAGCCGTAGTCAAAATGAATGTCTGGTTCAATGAAGACTTCTTCACCGCAAGTACCCACGCTTTGTCGGAATAAATGCATACGTTCTTTAATAGAAAAGGCGTTGTTGATTGCTTTTGTTGCGTGGCGTGCTTTATGACGTTCCTTTACTAACTCAGGATCTCTTGAGTCATAGAGCTGACCGCTCAACATTTTGTCTTTTTCACTTGTCATAGTATCTAACCTCTTTGATTCTCATAATAAATTCAGATTACCACTTATAGTGAGGAATGCAATCAATTCAACTGACGTGTATAATAAGATGAAATGAATCTATAACATTAGAGGTGCAAGTTAGGAGTTTGAAGCGATGAGTATTCAACAAAAGCATAAACAAAATAAAGTAGATATTTTGTCTGTTCAATTTGATAATGTGACAATGGAAGAGATGAGAGAAGCGGTCATGCATTTCAGAGAAACAGATACGACTGATAATATGTTTGTAGTGACTGCGAATCCTGAAATTGTAGATTACGCATTAGATGATCAAAGTTATTATGATTTAATCAGTGAAGCAGATTATATCATTCCAGATGGATCAGGGATTATTCAAGCAGGCAGAATATTAGGTACCCCGTTAAAAGAACGTGTGCCAGGTATCGAATTTATGGCAAAGTGTTTAGAAATTGCTGAGCGTTATCATCAGCGTGTCTTCTTATTAGGTGCATCTGAAGCTGTAGTCGCAAAAGCCAAACAAGAGCTACAACATCGATATCCTCATGTGACTTTCGATGCACATCACGGTTATATCGATTTAAAAGATGAACAAGTGGTTCGTAAAGTAAGTAAATTCAATCCGGATTATGTATTTGTCGGTATGGGTTACCCTAAACAAGAACAATGGATTAAACAACACCGTCATCGCCTTCAACATACATTACTGATGGGTGTCGGCGGCTCTATTGAAATTTATAGCGGAACGAAAAAACGTGCACCTTTATTGTTCCGTAAAACAAACCTTGAATGGTTCTATCGCTTGATTACAGATTGGAAACGTATGGCAAGAATGCGCAGATTGCCTAGATTTGTATCCAAAGTTTTCCGTAAACGTTTGAAGCGTAAATAATATTCAAATAAGCCTTCTCTAACAATATAGGAAAGTTAGAGGAGGTTTTTGTATGAACAAAATATGACATCTACATAATGCGTATTGAATATTCAGAAAAATAAAATAATATTATATTATTCACATATGAAGTGTATTGATAAGCATGATTGAGACAATCATTTCTTTAAGAGCATAAACAACATACATCAAGAGGTGACAACATAAAAAAGGGATTCTATTATTGATTTTCGATTTGGTTTCGACCTTTGGTTCGGAAATCTTTTTCTTTGCTTGTTCATTTTATATTTTAAGAGAAACAAGCAATGGTACATTATACGGTTTTGTTATAGGTATGATGGCTGTAGTTCAAATTGTGTTAGGTCCAATTATGGGGAACCTAGCCGATTATAAAAGTAATCGAAAGATGATCTTTATTGCGCAATTATTAAGTGTGCTATCCATCACTGTGTTTTTAGTGGGGTATCAAAATCATTTATGGGCACTGGTTATTTTAATGATGATGCTTACTGCGACTGATGTGCCAGTAGGTTTAATCATTGAATCTAATTTAGCGAAGATAACAGGGGAGCAATTAGAGCGTTTTGTGTCTTTAAGAAATATTGTGATTATGGCCACATCATTCTTAGCGCCAGTAATCGGCGGTATTGTGGTAGGATTCCTCTCTATTGAACAAATGGGGTATGTGATTTTAGTGACTGAATCACTTGCCATGTTGACGATAGCATTTATACCTTTAAGCAGACATGTGGAAAAAGAGAACCAAGCTTTCATCAATAACTTCAAAAAAGGTTTTCACTACATATGGGCTAAAAAGGATTTAGCGACGATGGTGGTTTATTTGGCAGTGATTAACATTATTTTGTATGCGATACCGATTGGTATTTCAATGTTAGCCATTCAAAAGATGCATGTATCTTCAAGTGCATTTGGATGGATAGAGGCTTCTTTAACAATCAGCATGGCGTTAGGCAGTATCATTCTTGCGATTTTCCCGCCTAAACAAAATTTACGTTTATATTTAATTGGATCGAGCTACACGATTGCGATGATTTTCTTTGCGTTAGCATTGATTACGATGATGGCAATGGGAAATTTAACTGGGGTGTTAGCGCTGATTGGCGTATATATTGTATTAGGTTTCAGCGCACAATACAGTAATATTCCACTTCAAATCTATTTTCAAAAACGCATTGAGGAAAGTTATAAAGCAAGGGTCTTCTCTGTCAGCTTTGCGCTCAGTCAATTCACCAAACCTTTAAGCATTATGTTCTTCAGTTTTATCCTTGGCTACAACTATACGCTTGTTTTTCTGATTACAGGAATAATTTTCGTCATGATTGTGGTCACATTCACTAAAATTGTGTCTAAAGATGTGTTTGATAAAGGCATCAACACGTCATCAGAAGAAGGGGTATAATAGAGATAAATATAAGCAGAGGAGTGACATGCGTGGCAAGACATAAAATTTATGATATGGCATTCGCAAGTGTTTATCCGCATTATGTGACAAAGGTTGAGAAAAAAGGGCGTACGAAAGATGAGTTGCATAAAGTAATCACTTGGTTAACAGGATATGATGAAGCGGGTTTACAACAAGTTTTAGATGAGCAAATATCTTTTGAAGATTTCTTTGCGCAAGCACCTGCCTTAAATCCGAATCGCAAATTAATCACAGGTGTTATTTGCGGTATTCGTGTTGAAAATATTGAAGAGCCTTTAATGCAGGAGATTCGTTATTTAGATAAGGTAGTAGATGAGCTTGCGAAAGGTAAGCCATTAAATAAAATAATGAGGAAATGAATTGATGATTAAAACGTTTTCAAGTTTTACAAAATGATGAACTTATAAAAAATATATTGCAGAATCGTAATCGTTACGATACAATGTACTTAATTTAAAAACGGATTCGATGAAAAAGATATGAAATACAGGAATTAAGTCAGAGATAGAAAGTCGTCGGCTGGAAGCTTTCTAATTACTTAAACTGTGTTTTACTCCTTTTGAGATGTATGTGAAAACATACCGATTAATGACATGTTACGTCATTCTAATGAGGAAACAAGTAGGGGCTGATAGGAGAGCAACTCTTATCCGGTCTTATTTAAGCACTTGTTTCGAATGTGGGTGGTACCACGAGCATAAACTGCACTCGTCCCTGTTATCAGAGGATAAGTGCAGTTTTTTATTGAATAAAACCAACTATTAGAATTTAAGGAGGCAATAATTATGGCAGAACAAGTTATCGTTACTTTACCAGATCAACGCAAATTGGAGGTGGCACAAGGCACAACACTTTACCAAGTTGCGCAACAAATCGGCAGCTCATTTGCGAAAAAAGTTGCGGTTGCGAATGTGGACGGCACATTATATGGTTTGAACGAATACATCGGAGAAGATTGCCAAGTTGAATTCTTGACATATGAAGATGAAAAAGGGTTAGAAGCCATTCGTTATACTTTAGGTTATTTAGCAGGGGAAGTGCTTGAAAAACACGGTGCGAAAGTTGCTGGATTTGGCGTGAATAAAGAACAATTCTTTGTGGATTTCAAACCTGAAGCAAACTTAAAAGCAGCGGATTTAGAAAAAGTTTCTAAAGATATCCAAAAAGCAGTAAGCGCAAATCATCCTATTGAAATTCGTGAATTATCTAAATTAGATGCATTAGATCAATTCAGTGAAAATGCCTTTATGCAACACCATATTGAACAAGCAGCAGAACCTGTGAAAGTTGCGATTCATGGAGACTACGCAGCAGTCATCGACCAACCTTTAGTGCATAACTTATCTAAAGTGAAAAACTTCAGTTTACAAGCTGTATCTGCGACTAACTGGTTAAGAGATGTGAATAACGAAGCATTACAACGTGTTTCTGGCTTCGCATTCGCAGATGCGAAAGCCTTAGAAGACCATCAAGCATTTATTGATAAATATGAACAAGTGAACCATCGTCGTTTAGGTAAAGAACTAGATATCTTCTCATTCTCAGAATTTGCGCCAGGTATGCCGTTCTATGCGCATAACGGCCAAGTCATTCGTTTAGAATTACAAAATATGTTGAGACAATTACAGTTTGAAGCGGATTATGAAGAAGTCTATACTCCATTTATCATGGATGAAACATTATGGAAAAACAGTGGACACTGGGATCACTACCAAGACAATATGTACTTCACTGAAGTCGACGAACAAACTTATGCGTTAAAACCAATGAACTGTCCAGGACATATGTTGATTTACAAAAATCATTTACATTCTTATCGTGATTTACCAATTCGTATGGCTGAGTTCGGACAAGTCCACCGTCATGAATTAAGCGGTTCTTTAAATGGTTTATTCCGTGTAAGAACATTCAACCAAGATGATGCACATATCTTTGTACGTCGTGACCAAATCGAATCAGAAATCTTAGATGTCCTAGGTTTAATTCATAAAGTTTATAGTGTCTTTGGTTTCGATTACAGTATTGAACTTTCTACTCGTCCAGATGACTTTATGGGTGAAATTGAACTTTGGGATTTCGCAGAACAATCATTAGAAAATGTTTTGAACCAACACGGCTTTGAATATACAGTAAATGAAAAAGATGGCGCATTCTATGGTCCTAAAATTGATATTCATATCAAAGATGCATTAGGACGTAGTCACCAATGCGGTACTGTACAACTAGATTTCCAAATGCCTGAAAAATTCGATTTAACTTTCGTTAATAAAGACGGAGAAAAAGAACGTCCAGTAGTTATCCACCGTGCAATTTACGGTTCAAGTGATCGTTTCATCGGTATCTTACTTGAACACTTCGGCGGTAACTTGCCATTATGGTTAGCACCTGTACAATTAGAAGTTATTCCTGTCAATGCAGACTTGCATTTGGCTGCGGTAAAAGACTTGAAACGTCAATTGAAAGCTGAAGGTTTCAGAGTAGACTTAGATCTTTCAGATGAAAAAATGGGTTATAAAATCCGTCAAGCACACTTAAGAAAAGTACCTTATACTCTTGTTGTGGGAGATAACGAAGTAGAAAATGGTACAGTTGCGGTAAGAAAACGCGGTGATTCTGAAGAGACTAGCGTAGATGTAAAAGACTTCATCGAACAATTGAAAGCAGAACGAGATGTTTTGAACTCAGTAGAGTAAGTTTGAAACGTTAATTGAATATAAAAAATACGCATTGCAGTAGAAAGGGTAGCTGCAATGCGTTTTATTTTTAAGGGTTATTATTTTATAGTTTCATGTGTTTCAATTAAGTAGTTGAGGGAGCTTAATTGAACACAGGTTTTTTGACATTTTTATTATTTTTATTAATGAGGGTAGGATTCAGAATGCAGGGCTATTACTTTCTGAATCATTGTATGGTTTTCAAGATTGAGTCTAAACGTTTTGTTTTGGTCTTTTCCATATATCATGTGTGCGTTTAATCGATGGTTTATATTCAGAGCGACTTAAACTCTGTTTTATTTGAGTAAGGGTTGTGTTGTAAGTTTGAAATAGTAACGTATAGCATAGGAAAGTTGAGGGCACTGCTGGTGGTGATGAATTGTGGGAATTCATACAGCAGATAACTATGCATAATTACCTTATTTCAATACTTAGAGCGTTTTAAACTTTTAACGCTGTTTTATTTAACCATCAATCGCTGTTATAGGCATACTGATTACTATTTGGCACTTAACTTGAACTTATCGGTTGTTGTTAGGGTTATTGTGTAGCTATGACAGCTTATTGCATTGTTTATGATTTGCTTTTTCAATCAAACAGTTTAAAACAGGAGGTTGCAAGTTGATTACTGTCAGCGTTGTATCAGCTTTACGCGTATAGAATGGGCTGTTTTCTTATACGTAAAGCACATTATTATTATTGGGCTGAATTCAATAAGCTACTATAGTGGTGAGTGCAGCTTATTGAGAAATTTTTATAGAAATGAATGGTTATTTAATAAGATAAGTTCAAATTAATGATATATGGAAATAAAAAAACTCGCTCCTGTTTACATGCATCACCTCCTTGAAAAGTCTTTACGAGTTTCAAAGCGGGTTAGTAAACAGCACCGAGTACCTTACACCAATCCTAATCTATTCTGTTAAGATTCAATATTACGATCGAATACGAATATTGAAATCACTTCGTCATCTTCTAAATTAACATCTGTAAATAATTTTACAAATTTCGCGCCTACCAACTCTTCCATTTCTGTAGGTGGATGTTGGTTGTAAAGTTGTTTGATTTCCTCTGTACGTCCGAATTTAAGCATTCTTTCGAATTCCTTACTTTCAGTATTACGCAAATAGAAATTCTCAACTTTACTTAGGCTTCCTGTCATATGGGCTACGGCCCAGTTATCTTTGAAAAACACTTTGATTTGTTCAGGACCTTTGCCGATATGTTCTTTACGATACGCACGGACAAGGTTCGCAAATGCTTGTGTCTTATTTTGTTTAGCTATATCAATCACCTGCTTACTTGAGAAATGATATGACATATTGAAGTTCAGGTTGATTAGATTTCAATGTTTTGATACACCATCACTTTAAAGAAAATGAAGCGTGCAGCAGAATCATTGAAATGATTACTTGTATCAAAATGTCATTGTATGAGAGCATCAGACATTAATCAAGTGTGCAATATTAATTCACCTGTTGTTAATACACTTGTACTTAATGATAATACTTTTTTTCTTTGATTTAAAGAGGTTTGCTTAAAGTTTTTAGAGTAAAAAGATTCTGACATATCAATATCGCTTTAAAAGAGTGAAGCAGAAGTGAAAAAGAAAAAGCAGCTTATACTGCGATTTCTTTTATAGCTTCAATTGTTTATTTCATCACAAATCTTTCTTCGTCTAAGTTTTTACGGAAAGCTTTTTGGTCTGCTTTAGATTTCTTTTTGAAATCTTTAAGGAATTGTTCGTATTTAGGTAATACTTCTTCAACTTCGCCGAATTCTTTTAAACGACCGCCTTCAATCCACGCAATTTTTGTACAGAATTGACGCACTTGGCCGATGTTATGACTGACGAAGAAAATGGTTTTTCCTGCTTCTTTAAATTCATGAATTTTGTCTAATGATTTTTGTGTAAATGTTTGGTCTCCGACAGACAATGCTTCATCAATCACTAAGATATCTGGATCAATCGTGACGTTGATAGAGAAACCGAGTTTAGCACGCATACCACTTGAATACTTTTTAACAGGTTGATAAATAAACTCTCCAAGCTCACTGAATTCAACGATTTTAGGTGTGAGTTTTTTAATTTCTTTACGTGTAAAGCCCATGCACAACATTTTAAATTCAATATTTTCTAATCCAGTCAATTGTGCGTTAAGCCCTGCATTAATCGCAATAACACTGACTTCACCATTTTTTTCGATTGAACCTGCGGTATTTGATAAAGATCCGCCGATAATATTGCTGAGGGTTGATTTGCCTGAACCGTTGATGCCGACTAAACCGATAATATCACCTTTATACGCTGTCATTGAGACATCTTTTAACGCGTAAAATGTTTTGTTCTTATGATTAGGAATGAGCGCATCTTTGATTCGTTCTTTGTTATTACGATAGATACGATATTCTTTTGTAATATTATCCATCTTTACAGATACATCTTTCATTGTATAACCTCTTCCTTAACCTCTATTTACTCTATTATAGTATATATTGCGATGCCGAGCGGTCAAAACGCATATGAATTCTTCAACGCTATAAATTTTACCATTTCTTGAAGAATTGGTCATTATTTTCGTCGTCAAAGTCATTTCTTTACCATTAGTAATGAAAATTATTCCATTCTATATTATAATTACGTATAATGTTGAGATGGATATATTTCAAGCATAGAGAAAAAATTACATACACTTATGTAATGAAATGCGCAAATCGTTTGAAAGCGTGGTTTGAACATGGGAGCATTAATAACTGTTCTGAAAGAACATATTAAAGGATTTTATTTAATCCACAGGTTAGCACAATTCGAGCTGAAAATTGCTAACCATAACAACTACTTAGGTATGGCGTGGGAATTAATCAACCCGCTCATCCAAATTTTAGTATACTGGTTCGTGTTCGGATTCGGGATTCGTACGAACGCACCGGTTGATGGGATACCGTTCATCTTCTGGATGCTTGTCGGTATCAGTATGTGGTTCTTTATCAACCAAGGAATATTAGATGGGACACGCTCGATTGTATCGAAATATAATCAAGTGGCGAAAATGAACTTCCCGTTATCAATTATTCCAACCTATACCGTAACCGCAAAATTATATGGACATTTAGCATTACTCGGGATTATTATCATTTTCTGTATCGCTTCAGGTATTTATCCGACGATACATATTATTCAGTTATTCTTATATGTACCATTTGCGTACATTGCTACAAGTGCTGTCGCAATCTTAACTTCGACTCTAGGTGTATTAATTCGTGACACACAAATGATGATGCAAGCGTTAATGCGTGTATTATTCTATGCATCACCAATTTTATGGGTCGCTAAGCCAGGTTCGATTGTACAAAAGATTCTGATGTTGAATCCGATTTATTTCATCGCAGAATCTTATCGTGCAGCAGTACTGTATCATAACTGGTATTTTATTGATCATTGGCAATTAGCACTATACAACGTATTTATTGTAGTATTTATATTCTTTGTAGGTTCCATTCTGCACATGCGCTACAGAGATCAATTTGCAGACTTTATGTAAGATTATTTAAGAGTAAACTCCAAGCATGTTTTAGCGTGTTTGGAGTTTTTTTAAAATAAGCAGAGGTGAAAAACATGCGACAAGTCATCAAGAAGCTGTATTTAACCATTATCAATGTATTTAATACATTGTGGTTCAACAAGAAAATCGATACGCATCATATTGTGTTGTTTATGAGCTTTAAAGAAGATATATGGCCTTTAGTTCAAAGATTTCATGATGAAGGCTACCGTTTAACTATCATCGGTAAAGAAAAAGATAAACAACAAGCTACTCAATTGTCTGGCGTTGATTATGTCATCAATAGTAATAAAAACGTCATTGCGCAATTAAAAGCATTAGCCACTGCTAAAGTTATTTTTGTAGATAATTACTACTTGTTAATGGGTGGTTATCGCAAGAAAAAAGGGCAGACGGTTATTCAAACATGGCATGCGGCAGGCGCTTTAAAATACTTTGGATTGAAAGATCATGCGGTCGATTTGTCTAACAAGAAAATGGTGGATCAGTATTTAAAAGTATATCGCGCGACAGATTACTATCTCATTGGCGGGGAGCCAATGGAAATTTGTTTCAGAAATGCGTTCAATGCAACACCTGAACAAATGTTACGCTTTGGTTTGCCTAGAATGCAACAGTACTTTACAGTTAACTTAGAACAACAACAAGAAAAATTAAAACAACACTATGGTATTAAAGATAAACTTGCAGTATATGTACCGACATACAGAGAACATCAAGCAGCGAATAGAACGATTGATGCACAACATTTTGAACAAGAGCTGCCAGGTTATACGATTATCAATAAATTACATCCAGCTGCACGACAAGGGACTACATCTGATATTGAGACACAACACTTGTTCTTGATGGCGGATGTCATCATCACAGATTACAGCTCACTTGCGATTGAAGCGAGTTTATTAGATAAACCTGCATTATTTTACGTTTATGATCAAGCAGAGTATGAAGCAGAGCGTGGTTTGAATCATTACTACTGGCAGATTCCTGAAAACTATAAAGCGTATAATGAAGCAGAGTTGCTGCATAAATTAAAAGAAGGTTTAGAACATTATCCGCCGCTCTTTAATGAATGGCATGATTACAATACGGATGAAACTTTAAATCAGATATCAAATTATATAAAAGAATTGGTGAAACGATGAAAATTTCTATTATTATTCCAGTTTATAACTCAGAAGAAGTCATTAAGAAAGCAGTAAGTTCCATTGATACGAAATACGATCATGAAATTATTTGTATCAATGATGGCTCTACAGATGGCACACTAGAAGCACTTGAAACACTTCAAAAAGAAAATAAGCACGTCAAAATTATCAGTCAATCTAACAAAGGCGCAGCGGCTAGCCGTAATGTCGGCTTATCTCATATTACAGGCGATGTCTTCATGTTTTTAGATGCAGATGATGAATTTTTACCAAGTCGTATCGATGTGATGGCACGTCGTTATGAACAAAATGACGATGTTGAAATCGTGATTGGACAAACAGGACGTGATTATCATGGCGAATGGCGTACTTTCCCGACACATGAAGAAATTAAAAAAGATGAAGTTGTGAATTTAGCGCAATGTCCAGCGATGTTGCAATCTATCGGACCAAGAGATAAGATGTTCAGCGCACGTTTCAAAGATTTACGTTTTGATGAAGACATTGTCTTTTGTGAAGAGCATACATTTATGGCACATGCATTTAATCAAGCTCATGATATTCAATTATTGCCAGATATCATTGCGGGTTATAATGTGAGAGAGAATTCGATTACAGCGCGCAGTGTTGAACGTTTCTTTGATTACATGCATGATGCTTATATTGTACGCGGACGTGTGATGGATTACTTGAGACTTCGCAATGTGCAACAATATTACAGCTATCGCATGGATGAATTAATTGTCAGCTACATGCTTCAAGCTTATGTGACAGAAAAACCAAAAGTGACACAAGAATTATTAGATACAGTTATCCAGTATATTGAAGGTATGCAGAAGACCCATTATGACGGTGATGCGTTATTCAGAATCGTTAAAGTTATGGAAGGCGGTTGTAAAGGCTGGACATTACATTATTATCGTCAATGGCGTGAAGCGTTGAATAAAGTAGGTATCGGACGTCCGAATTATTTAGCATTCAAAGCACAACTAGTGCCTAAACAATCAGCTTTTAGAGGACGTGCAGCTTTAAAAAGTGCACTCAAAAAATAAGGGAACGTACAATTTTAATATGAATTAAAGTATGAAATGTGTTATTTTTTTGTAGTACCTTAAATTGCGAAGGAGGGTTTAAATTTGAAGAGAGTTATTACGTACGGTACATATGACTTGTTACATTATGGTCATATTGAATTACTGAGAAGAGCGAGAGAAATGGGAGACTACCTGATTGTAGCACTCTCTACAGATGAATTTAACCGCATTAAAAATAAAAAATCTTACTACAATTACGAACAACGAAAAATGATGTTAGAATCTATTCGTTATGTAGACTTAGTCATTCCTGAGGATGATTGGGGTCAAAAAGAACGTGATGTAGAACGCTATGATGTAGATACTTTTGTCATGGGTCATGATTGGGAAGGCGAATTCGACTTCTTAAAAGACAAATGTGAAGTGATTTACTTAAAACGTACAGAAGGTATTTCTACGACGCAAATCAAAAAAGAATTATATGGCAAAGATGCCAGATAACATGAAAACAGAGGTATAATCGCCAAGACTTTGGCAGTTATACCTCTGTTTTTGATTTATAAATAAAATTCAGCGTTATTTATTACGTTTGAATGCTGAAATAATCATATAAATGATAATGGCGAGTGCTGCGACAATAAATGCAACACCTAAACTCGTTAGAATCGGGTGTGTGCTCCAAGAAGATTCTGCAAATGTCGTTGCTTTTCGCATTAATGGACGTTGAACATCTACTGAAGGTGGTCCATAATCTTTTGAGATAAATTGTCTGTCATAATCCAGATGAAGCTTGCCATCTTCTACGACAAATTTATAGTCTTCTTTTTTTAAATCACTCGGCACGACATCATATAAATCTTTTTCAACGTAATAGGTTTTTTTGTTAATTTTGTGTTGTCCTTTAGACATAACTTTAACGTATTTATATTGCTCAAATGAGCGGTTGATTAAACTGTTGCCCATTTTATTTCGTTCTTTATCTCCGCCAAGGTGTTCGAAATCGCCTGCACCCATCATAGCTTGATCAATACGGAAGCCATCACGTTTAGTACTTAATGTATGATTATAATCAGCGATATCACTTGAGCCAGTTTTTAAACCATCTGTACCAGGTAAGCTTAATTCAGAGCCTTCAAGCGACCAGTTGAAAGTATAATATGTTACGCCGTGTTGCGTTGGTGCGAGTGCTTTGGTAAATTCAAGCACTTTCGGAGTATCTTGAACGACGCGTTGTGATAAAATCGCGAAATCTCTTGCGGTTGATGTGCTAGACATTTCATCTTTATAACGTTTTGGTGCAAAACTTTTTAATAGATTATTTTCGGCGCCTGTTGGATTAACAAAGTGTGTATGATTCATTCCGATTTCTTTGGCTTTTTCGTTCATCTTATCGGTGAAGTCAGATGTGGAATCAGAAACTTCATTCGCTAAGATCAACGCAGCCGCATTACTCGAGGCTGAAACTGTAATTTGAAGCAGTTCACCGATGGTATAAGTTTCACCGGGATACAGTTTCGTATTGCTTAACTCTGGAAGGGTAGACATCGCATAGTGTTTGTCTGTGATTTTCACTTTATCATCTAATGATAATTTGCCTTCTTTCACAGCTTCTAACGTCAGGTACATTGTCATCAATTTAGTCATAGAGGCGGGATACCACTTCTTATCCATATGATAACTATAGAGTATTTGTCCGGTTTGACTAATGTTTACAGCGCTTTCTGGTTCAAAACCTTCCCCAATGTCTTGACCACGTTCATTTGCGATTTGGACAGGTGATTTGGTTTCAGTGTCCGCATCGGAAAATGGTGTTATAATGGTACTTACGAAGAATATTAACAGTGTCAGTATTACTATCTTTTTCATTATGTATGTTTCAGTCCTTCAACAATAATAGTTTCACAGTAAAACTATTTTATCATAAAAGTAGTTTGATACAAGGGAACAATAAATATATGAAAATTATTTCTATTCTAGACGTCAGTCTGACGGTTGTCTGACCGAAGGGTGCCTGGACGTCTAAATAGGTGTGGAATGCTTGGACTGAGCATCATCAAGGAAGAAACATAAAACTATAATTGAGGTAAGCGTGAAAAATGAAACAGACTAACAAAACATCTAATCCACTCTTATTCTTATTGAAGAAACTGACATGGCCTGTCGGCTTGATTGCGATTGCAGTATCTATTTCTTCCTTAGGGAGCATCAGTGGTTTAATTGTCCCTTTATTCACTGGAAGAATGGTTGATAAATTTACTGGCGAATCCTTCAATATGCAGTTTATTTTAATCTTTATTGCGGTCTTTGCGTTGAATGCCGTCTTAAGCGGTATCGGTCTATACTTATTAAGCAAAATCGGTGAAAAGATTATTTATGCGATTCGTACTGTTGTGTGGGAACACATCATTCGTTTAAGAATGCGTTTCTTTGACGTGAACGAAAGCGGACAGTTGATGAGTCGTTTAACTGACGACACGAAAGTAATTAACGAATTTGTTTCTCAAAAACTACCGAATGTGCTGCCTTCTATAATTACGTTAATTGGTTCATTGGTTATGTTATTTATTATGGATTGGCAGATGACGTTATTAACATTTATTACAATCCCTTTATTTGTGATTATTATGATTCCTTTAGGACGTGTCATGCAGAAAATTTCTACACGTACACAGGCAGAAATTGCCAATTTTAGCGGTTTGCTTGGACGTGTATTAACAGAAATGCGTTTGGTGAAAGTTGCCAATACGGAACAAGTTGAGTTGGATAAAGCACATGTGAATTTAAAAGAAATCTACAAGCTTGGCTTGAAACAAGCAAAAATAGCGGCAGTCATTCAACCGATTTCCGGTTTGATTATGTTACTGACAATCGGGATTATTCTCGGTTTTGGAGGTATTCGTATTTCATCAGGAGCGATTACTGCAGGAACACTAGTCGCGATGATTTTCTATGTGATTCAAATGTCCATGCCTCTTGTGAACTTATCGACATTAATGACAGATTATAAGAAAGCAGTCGGTGCCAGCAGCCGTATTCATGAAATCATGCAAGAACCTTTAGAAGAAGTCTATATGCCTACAGGTCAAACTTTAGGTAATGGCGACATTGCTTTTGAAGAAGTTTCATTTGGTTATGATGCTAAAGAGGTCTTACATGATTTGAATTTTGATATTCCAAAAGGAAAAGTGACTGCGTTTGTAGGTCCGTCTGGATCAGGAAAAAGTACTATCTTCAATTTGATTGAGCGAATGTATGATGTCACGCATGGAGATATTCTTTATAATGATGTTTCTATCTATAAGTTGCCGCTATCAGATTGGCGTAATAAAATCGGTTATGTTATGCAGTCCAATGCGATGATGAGCGGTACGATTCGAGATAATATCTTATACGGAATTAATCGGAAAGTGACAGATGCTGAATTAATGCAGTATACACAACTGGCTAATTGTCATGATTTTATCATGGATTTTGATGAAGGTTACGATACATTAGTCGGTGAACGTGGTTTGAAACTTTCAGGTGGACAACGTCAGCGTATTGACATTGCGCGCAGCTTTGTGAAAAATCCTGACATTTTATTACTAGATGAAGCTACCGCGAATTTAGACAGTGAAAGTGAAAGAAAAATCCAAGAATCATTAGAAACATTAATGAAAGAACGTACAACTGTGGTCATTGCACATCGTCTTTCTACTATAATGAAAGCAGATCAAATCATCTTCTTAGATGGTGGCCGGGTTACTGGTATCGGTAAACACCACGAGTTAATGCAGTCGCATGCAAAGTATAAAGAATTTGTGATGACACAAAAACTGACAGATTAATGATAAAGGTTGAGACAAGAAAAAGTCTCAACCTTATTTTTATAACAAAAACTAGATATAGACGAATTATGACAATCATATTTATTGCAAGAATTTTTGTTTCATTTCTTAAAAATCTAATTCAAAGGTAACAACCAACATGATATACTAAAAAAGCACTTAAATTTTTCACAATTTGTAAATACGAAATATCTCAAGTAACAGGCGGGCATTGTATGGATTATAGGGAATTCAATCGGGAGGTTATAATTCTGTCAGTGCAGACTTGTACATAATAAAATAATAGAAATGGCGGGTGTAAAATGTATTTACTTATCAACATTGTTGGTTTGATTGTATTTTTAGGTATTGCAGTGCTCTTCTCTAGAAATAGAAAAGCGATTCAATGGAAATCAATTGGTATCTTAGTCATTGTAAACTTATTCTTAGCATGGTTCTTTGTCTTCTTCCCATGGGGAAATATGGCAGTTTCTAAAATGGCAGATGGTATTGCATGGTTGATTGAATCAGCAAACGCTGGTACAGGCTTTGCGTTCCACAGCTTTGTAGATACAAAACAAATGGATATGGCAATTGCAGCCTTATTCCCAATTTTACTTGTAGTACCTTTATTCGATATTTTAATGTATTTTAATATTTTACCGAAAGTTATCGGTTGGATTGGCTGGGCGTTAGCTAAAATTACACGTCAACCAAAATTCGAATCTTTCTTCGGTATTGAAATGATGTTCTTAGGAAACACAGAAGCGTTAGCTGTTTCAAGTGAGCAGTTAAAACGTATGAATGAAATGCGCGTATTAACAATTGCGATGATGTCTATGAGTTCAGTATCTGGTGCGATTGTCGGCGCGTATGTAACGATGATTCCGGGTGAGCTTGTATTAACAGCGATTCCATTAAACATTATCAATGCGATTATTGTTACTTCTATTTTAAACCCAGTATCAGTTGAAGAGCGTGAAGATGTGATTTATCACATCCAACAAGAAGGCGTAGAACGTCAACCGTTCTTCTCGTTCCTCGGAGACTCAGTTATCAACGCTGGTAAATTAGTATTGATTATTATCGCGTTTGTTATCAGTTTCGTAGCATTAGCAGATTTAATTGACCGTTTGCTTCACGTACTTTCAGGTACAGTCATTGGTTGGTTCAATGTAAACTTCAGCTTTGGTTTAGACCAAATCTTAGGTGTTATCATGGTACCTTTCTCATTATTACTTGGTTTACCTTGGAGCGAAGCGTGGCCGGTTGCGCAACAAATGGCTAAGAAGATTGTGACAAACGAATTCGTAGTGATGGGCCAAATCTCTGATGCGGTTAAATCATATGATCCGCATAGACGTGCAGTCATTTCTACTTTCTTAGTATCATTTGCGAACTTCTCAACAATCGGTATGATTATCGGTACATTAAAAGGTATTGTTGATAAGAAAACATCAGATTTCGTTTCGAAATATGTACCTATGATGTTATTGTCAGGTATTTTAGTTTCATTACTTACAGCAGCATTCGTAGGATTATTCGCTTGGTAAGGCGTATAGATAGAAGCATTATATTCAGTTATTGTGACTGAATATGATGCTTTTCTTTTTAAATAAAATGAAAACAGGTGAATGAATGTGGGGAGACACAAACATTACCTGCTTTCAACGGGAAATGAATTTGATGCACGTAATCAGTAAGGACTAGGTACTGATGGTGCATTCGAGCGAAAATTTTGCTTGTTTATTGTAAACAACACAAAGGAGATAACTTCCTTAATCTCTTGATTAAGGAAGTTGAAATTTATTATAGCAAAGCTTTAACACAAAGTAAACAAAATTTTCAGAATAATTAATTTAATATTATAAAGGCTGTTATTCAGGGGTTTCACATTGTTGGTTAAGGGCGCCTATGCTAGTATTTATTTTATCTACACAATTTAATAAGGGGGCGATTTGATTTGAAACGAAGAACATGGCGTGACCTTGCACTCGTAGTATTTGGTTCATTTATGTTCTCTGCAGGGGTCAACACATTTATTATTTCCGCACAACTAGGGGAAGGCGGCGTAACAGGGTTATCTATCGTGTTTTATTATGCCTTTCATATTTCGCCAGCTATCACTAACTTTGTGATGAATGCGATTTTAATTGCAATTGGTTATAAGTTCTTAAGTAAGCGGAGTACTTACTTAACGATTCTCGCAACAGTTTTAATTTCAGTCTTTCTAGGTCTGACTGAATCGTGGCATGTGGAAACAGGCAATATTATTGTGAATGCCGTTTTCGGAGGTGCTTCAGTCGGATTAGGTATCGGGGTCATTGTACTTGCAGGGGGAACGACAGCAGGTACGACAATTTTAGCGCGTTTAGCACATAAATACTTAGACGTCAGCACGTCTTACGCTTTACTATTTTTCGACTTAATCGTTGTGGCGATTTCCTTTACAGTTATTCCAGTGAATAAGTTATTAGTAACAGTCATTTCACTTTATATCGGAACAAAAGTAATGGAGTTCGTAATTGAAGGTTTGAATACGAAGAAAGCGATGACTGTGATTTCAAGCCGACCAGATGAAGTGGCGAAAGTCATTGATCAAAAAATCGGACGAGGGGTTACGATTATAGACGGGCGCGGTTATTTCTCAAAAGAAGATAAAGAAATCTTATATGTAGTCATCAGTAAAACACAAGTATCGAAAGCGAAACGCTTAATTCGAAAAATTGATGAGAATGCCTTTTTAGTCATTCACGATGTGCGTGATGTCTATGGTAATGGCTTCTTAGTAGATGAATAAAGGATAAGAAATCGAGGCGATTGCCTCGATTTCTTGCGTTTTAATACATAAGAATTGTTAGGAAATCACACTAAAAAATGTTATAATATAGCCTATGATAATGATTATCAATTACAAAGCTGTAGTTGATAAAGTATGAAAGCTTTCACGAAAATATTTACAGGTATTAATTATAAATAGATGCAATGAGATAAGAAATAGAAATAAATTCTACGGCAGACCTTGAAAAGAGACAGGTGTTTCGGCAACTGTATTTAAGGTTTGTGTCGTATCCAATGGAGGATGAAGTAAATTGGCAAATCGTTTAAATGGTCAACACGTAACAATCGGATATGGGGATCATGTAATTGTTGATAATCTAGATGTAGAAATCCCTGACGGCAAAGTTACGTCTATTATCGGACCTAACGGTTGCGGTAAATCAACATTACTAAAAGCATTATCTCGTCTTTTATCCGTCAAAGGCGGAGAAATCACATTAGATGGTAAAAATATTCATACACAATCTACGAAAGAAATTGCGAAGAAAATTGCGATTTTACCGCAATCACCAGATGTGGCAGATGGTTTAACAGCAGGCGAATTAGTTTCATACGGCAGATTTCCACACCAAAAAGGTTTTGGCCGTTTAAGCGCTGAAGATAAAGCTGAAATTGAATGGGCGCTTAAAGTAACAGGAACGTATGACTTTAAACACAGAGCTATTAATGATTTAAGTGGCGGTCAAAGACAACGTGTATGGATTGCGATGGCTTTAGCACAAAAGACAGATATTATTTTCTTAGATGAGCCGACAACGTATTTAGATATCAGTCACCAATTAGAAATCCTTGAATTAGTTCAAGAGTTGAACCGTGAACAAGGTTGTACCATCGTAATGGTGCTGCATGATATCAACCAAGCAATTCGTTTCTCAGATCATTTGATTGCGATGAAAGCAGGGGAAATTGTATCAAGCGGTGAGACACAAGAAGTCTTAACGAAAGATATTTTAGAAAGATGTTTCAATATAGATGCAGAATTAAGTACAGATCCACGTACAGGCAAACCGATGTTAGTCACATATGATTTATTGTGTAAACATTATTCGAAAGTATGAGGCACGGTAAATGAGTGATAAAGAGAGAAAAGAGAAATATCCCAGATTTATAATGTTATTACTTTTATCATGTGTGTTGCTAGGGATGATGTTGGTGCTTTCTATTTTATATGGAGATGCACCCATCCGTCTTGGAACGATTTATGAAGCGGTTTTCCACTATAATCCTATGAATGAGCAGCACAATATAATTAGTGAAATAAGAATACCTAGAGACCTAGGTGCAATACTTGTAGGTATGGCGCTTGCGGTGGCTGGGGCAGTTGTTCAAGGTGTGACTAAAAATGGTTTGGCAGACCCAAGCTTAATCGGCTTGAATGCTGGTGCCAGTTTTATGCTTGCCTTAACATATGCCTTTGTACCGCAAGCTTCTTTTGGTTTATTGATGCTTGCAGGTTTTATCGGATCCATCTTAGGAGGTACAATCGTGCTTATGATGGGCCGTTCTAGAACTGATGGTTTCAATCCCATCCGTATCATTTTAGCAGGTGCCGCAGTCAGTGCCTTCTTAACTGCTTTAAGTCAAGGCATCGCTTTAACCTTCAAATTGAATCAAGACATCAACTTTTGGAGCATGGGCGGTGTCTCTGGCACAACTTGGGTTCAATTGAAATGGAGCGCCCCTGTTATTTTGGTAACGATTGTTTTATTAATCTTGTTAAGCCGTCAATTGACGATTTTAAACTTAGGTGAAAGTTTAGCTAAAGGCCTAGGCCAAAATGTCAGTGTCATCCGTACAGTCAGCTTAATATTAACGATGTTATTAGCGGGTGTTGCTGTGGCGATGGTCGGACAAATTGCCTTTGTCGGTTTAATCGTGCCGCATATTGTGCGCTTTTTAATCGGAACGGATTATGCAAAGGTCATTCCGTTAACAGCTATATTAGGCGCATTCTTAGTCCTTTTAGCAGATACAGTTGCTCGTATGCTCGGTGATGCGCCAGTGGGTGCGATTGTTTCCTTTATTGGCGTGCCTTACTTTATCTATTTAATTAGAAAAGGAGGTCGCTCAATATGATAGAAGATAAATTACGACGTCGTCAGTGGTTGGCTTTATTAATCACGAGTATCCTTTTATTTGCGGCATGTGTCTGGAGTATCACTTCAGGCGAATATCAGATGTCTGTGGGAACGTTCTTTAAAACTTTATTTGGTTTCGGCGACTATACAGACAGTTTAATTCTGTTAGATTTCAGATTGCCGAGAATGTTAGTAACCATACTGGCAGGTGCTGCATTAAGTTTAAGCGGTGCGATGATGCAAAGTGTGACGAATAATCCACTGGCTGAACCGGGTATTTTAGGAATTAATGCAGGCAGCGGCTTCTTTATCGCGTTATTTATTGTCATTGGCCAAGTGAGTGCAGATAGCTTTATCTATGTATTGCCGATACTAAGTATGACTGGCGGTATTTTAACAGCGTTAATTATTTTCTACTTCAGCTATTCTAAAGAGCGTGGCATGACCCCAGCTAGTATGGTCTTAGTCGGTGTCGGTTTATCTGCCGCACTCTCTGGCGGTTCACTGACGTTGATGTCAAAATTTGATAAAGATCAAGCAGAGTTTATGGCCACATGGCTTGCGGGTAATATATGGGGGGATGAATGGCCGTTTGTCATCGCATTATTACCTTGGCTGATTGTCATCATACCGTTCCTATTTATGAAGGCAAATACATTAAATATCCTTAATACAAATGAATTGTTAGCACAAGGGTTAGGTGTAAATGTAAGACGAGACCGTATGATTATTTTATTGGCTGCCGTTGCATTATCATCAGCAGCTGTAGCAGTGAGCGGAGCCATCAGTTTTATTGGTTTAATGGGACCGCATATTGCGAAAACAATTGTGGGACCAAGACATCAACTCTTTATGCCTTTAGCAATTGTTATTGGTTCGTTTTTACTGGTGTTCTCGGATACAGTCGGACAAGTGATTTTACAGCCTTCAGGTATTCCAGCCGGAATTGTTGTCGCATTAATCGGCGCACCGTATTTCTTATATTTGATGTATCGCACACGTTCATTGTAATGTAACGCAATAAAATATTGTTATGCGTTATAGTTATTAATGTGAAATCCTGAAAAATATGGTAAACTAATACTAATTGTAGATAAAATCTGTTCAACAATAGGAGGACATTGGCATGAAAGATTTGATAAAGCGACATGTCTTAAACGGTGAATTTGAATCTGTGAAACGATTAATGTCCGAATCAGATTTTATGGAATTTGAAGAACATTACATTTCAAGTGCGCATGAAGCAGAAAGTGTTATGTTTTATACGTGTATCTTAGATATGATCAAAGATGGAGAAACAGCTGAAATGCATGATTTAGCATTCTTACTTCTTGTTTATCCATTAAGTGACTTAGAAGGTGCATTGGATTCTGCTTACTACCATGCAGAAGCTTCCATAAAACTCACTGAGGGCAAAGAAGTGAAGAGTTTACTACAAATGTTGTTGCTCCATGCAATTCCTGAACCTGTTATTTCTGATAAAAAAGCTTTCGATATTTCTAAACAGATCTTGAAATTAGATCCTAATAATAACGTAGCCCGTAATATCCTTAAACAGACAGCGAAACGAATGGATAACGTGGTGGTCAGCATTGATGAACTGAACCAAAATCGTGATGCAAAATAATGAATTTAAATGAATTGAAGGGTATCTCAATTTGAGGTATCCTTTTTATTTTGCATATAACATAGAGCTATCCATAAGTTTTTCTAATGGATGTGTTTATTAAGTTTAATGAGTAATTCTATCAAATTGAGGGTAATTTATTGTTGTGTTTGGGTAATTACACTTAACGGCTATTGCGCAATTGAGTGTTTTATTGTTACTATATACTTTTCATGGAATAAGTAATGGCCTTTTTCAGAAAAAGACAGAAACATAAGCTATGGATAGTAAGTATTAACGTTGGCAAGCATTGTTTTTAATTACACGAGGAGGTATTCAACGTTATTATGACGTTTAATAAAGAAACAGTAAAAATTGGCTTTGCCTATGTCGGTGTAGTCGTCGGCGCAGGTTTTTCAACAGGCCAAGAAGTTATGCAATTCTTCACTGAATATGGTCTATGGGCTTATATCGGTGTTTTAATTTCAGGTATTATCTTAGGATTCATCGGAAGACAGGTCGCAAAAATAGGGACAGCTTTCGATGCTGAAAACCACGAATCAACTTTGGCATATTTATTTGGAAAATACGTTGGACGGATCGTCGACTATATACTGGTCTTCTTCTTATTCGGAATTTCTGTCACAATGATTGCAGGGGCAGGTTCTGCATTCCATGAAAGTTATGGCATCCCTACATGGTTAGGTTCACTGATTATGGTAATTGCCATTTATATTACATTACTTATGGACTTCAATAAGATTGTCCGCGCACTTGGTGTAGTAACACCTTTCTTAATCATCTTAGTGATTGTGATCGCAGGTGTTTACTTATTTAAAGGTCAAGTGCCATTTAATCAAATTAACGCAGAAATGCCTAAGACAAGTCCGCTTTGGGGCATTATCATGGGAACAGTTTACGGCGGATTAGCGTTTGCGGTTGGTTTTAGTACCATCGTCGCAATCGGCGGTGACGCAAGCCGTAGAAGAGTATCAGGTGCCGGTGCAATGTTCGGCGGTATCATTTATACGATTCTATTAGCATTGATCACATTTGCGTTGCAAACTGAATTCCCAGCAATCAAAGAAGCGGCTATTCCAACATTGACATTAGCGAATGGTATTCATCCAATCGTAACAATTGTATTGTCAATTGTGATGTTAGCCGTAATGTACAACACAATTTTGGGTCTGCTTTATTCATTCGCGGCAAGATTCACAACACCTTATAGCAAAAAATATCACATTTTAATCGTGATTATGATGCTTGTCGCTTACGGATTAAGTTTCGTAGGTTTCTCAAGTCTGATTAACTTCTTATACCCAACAATGGGTGTTATCGGACTTGCGATTGTTATTGGCGTGTTAGTGAAATATTTCAAACGTAAAAAAGAGAATGAGCAACATATCGCATAAATTGCCCAATGTGTGACATTTACTAGATATAGCAGAAAACTTATGAATAATGAAGGTCAACTTACTGCTTGTAAGCGGTAAGGATGAAAACAAAAGATATAGCGCAGCAGATTTTGCTGCGCTATTTTTCTTGATTTCACCCTTTGAGATGACTTTAAATATAAAGTACAATAAATACAAATTGGAAATTATCTTGCCGATAGAATAAAGAGAGGACTTGGTAATCAAATGAACAGTCGAAGAAAAAGAAGACTGGCAATCGGTGCGATTATCTTCGTGTTATTAGGCATCGCTGTCGGTGTTGGTATAAAACTTTATATGGACTACCAACATAAACAAAACATGAAACCTAAAGTCGCGATTAACAATAACAATGTAAAAGTCTTTAATAATATTACATATAGTAAAGCATTTCCGAAGAGTCAGTTAGATATCATTACACCAGCAGAGTTAGATAAAGATGTGAAATTACCAGTAATTTTTTGGATGCATGGCGGTGGTATTATTGCGGGTGATAAGCAATACAAAAACACATTGTTATCAAAAATCGCTGAACAAGGTTATATTGTAGTGAATATTAACTACGCATTGGCGCCGCAGTATAAATATCCGACGCCTTTAATACAAATGGACCAAGCAGTAAAATTTATTAAAAAGAACCCACATGAATTACCGATTGATTTCACGCAAGTTGTATTCGGCGGTGACTCGGCAGGTGCACAGTTATCCAGCCAATTTACCGCAATACAAACGGATGAACAATTAAGAAAAGATATGCACTTTAAACAACGTTTTAAACCAAAAGATATTCGTGCTGCAATCTTTTTCGGTGGTTTCTATAATATGAATACAGTTAGAGAAACAGAGTTTCCGCGTATTCAACTCTTTATGAGAAGCTATACAGGTACAGAAGATTGGGAAACTGAGTTCAGAGATTTATCTGAAATGTCGACAGTTGAACATGTCACTAAAAATTATCCGCCGACTTTCTTATCTGTTGGAGATGCAGATCCATTCTTCAGTCAAAATAGAGAATTTGCGCGAGTTTTAGAAGAGGATGGAACTTCAGTAGATACATTCTTCTTTGATGGGTCACATCATTTAAGACATCAGTATCAATTCCATTTGAATTTACCAGAATCAAAAGAAAATCTTGTTTCTGTACAAAAGTTCTTAAGTAGAAATACCAGCTCAACAACGATTAAAAATCCAGATGAACAGTTTGAACCGATACAGTTAAATCCTTATAAGAATTAGCGTGTTAGCAACATAAAATATTTTAAAAGAAGTATCGCAAAGTTATTGGCTTTGTTGATACTTCTTTTTGTTATAAGATAATATGTGAGTTATATGTAAAATAGAAACTGACAGCAATAAAAAAACCTGATATGTCTGTTGCATATCAGGATAAAT
The DNA here is from genome assembly GCF_003043455.1 of Staphylococcus simulans. GTDB lineage: Bacteria > Bacillota > Bacilli > Staphylococcales > Staphylococcaceae > Staphylococcus > Staphylococcus simulans_A. The sequence continues at coordinate 30,413 of NZ_PZGG01000022.1, forward strand.
ATTAGTGTAATAGTTTAGCCATAACGTATTCACTATAGTATTTATTATCTATTTTGAGTTTATCGCGCATTTCGCCTTCAATTTGATAGCCTGCTGATTTGAATAAATCCACCGCATGTTCATTTTGAGGGACGACTAATGCCTCTAAACGACGAATGTCATGATTGTATGCCCATGCATCTACTGCATTTAATAATGATTGTCCAACACCTTTACTACGGTATTGTGCGCGAATTCCAAGGCGCACGCGTGTTTCGTGGCGTGTGCGTTCATATTCGCGAGATGTGACAATCGCAAAGCCAATCAACTTACCGTCGATTTCTGCAAGATAAATAGTATTCGATGGAGAAGTGATAAAATGTTCAAGCTGTTGTAATGCGCTTGAAAGAGATGGCACATATTCACCAGGACTATACAGCATATAGCTAGATTCATCATAGATATCTTTTAATAAAGCAATATATGCATCTGCATCATTGATACTTATTTCTCTAATCGTATGTTCCATAGACACCCTCCATATTATAAGGTAGTATTACACTGAGTATAGCGTAAATGACGATTGTCTGCATCGTTTTTAGTTTCATTTTACTTTAAAATGATAGAACGCAATGATTGTTAGAGAATCGCACAAAGATAAGTGTAAAATAAAAGTTGCGAAATGTAAATGAAATGATTTTGAAATAATTTCGAAATAAAAATAATAGGTGATAACATGAAAATTTTGTTAGTAGAAGATGATAAATCCTTATTTGAACAATTGAAAAAAGAACTAGAACATTGGGATTTGCAGGTGTCTGGTATTGATGATTTTAATCAAGTTATGGAAGCATTTGAACAGCAGCAACCTGAAATTATTATCATGGATGTAGAGTTGCCGAAATATGATGGGTTTTATTGGTGTCGTGAAATACGTAATCAATCGAATGTACCTATTTTATTTTTATCAGCGAGAGATAACCCTATGGATCAAGTTATGAGTATGGAACTTGGCGCAGACGATTTTATGCAAAAGCCATTCTATACTAATGTTTTAATCGCAAAGCTTAAAGCGATTTATCGTCGTGTGTATCAATTCAATTTAGAAGAACAACGTATGCTGTCTTGGGGCGATGTCCAAGTGGATCTTGGTAAAGGTGTATTAGAGAGAGGTAATGAAACCGCACATCTTTCTAAAACAGAAATGCTTATTCTTGAGATTTTATTAAAACATCGTAATCAAATTGTCAGTCGTGATGAGATTATCACAGCGCTATGGGATGACGAAGCGTTTGTGAGTGACAATACTTTAACAGTCAATATCAATCGTCTACGTAAAAAACTGGCAGACTTTGGTTTAACCAATGCGATTGAAACGCGGGTCGGTAAAGGATACTTAGCACATGACAATATTTAAACGAATTCTAAACTATTTAATCTCTCGTTTAAATTGGTTGGCGTTGATTGTTGGGTTACAAATATTTTTGATCATTTTAGCTTTATTAGATCAAGACTTATCTATTGAATCGATACTGTATGTTATTTTATGTAATGCGATTTTCACCCTGGTCTTTCTCATTTTTTCTTATAACTATGAAATGTCATTTAATAAAAAGTTATCTGAGATGAAAGAAGTAGAAGAATTGAAACATAAAGAAGCGGCTAATACACCTATGGAAGAAGAAGTCTTACAATATTTATATTTGATGATTCATCGACAAAAACAAGTTGTATCGAGACAAGCTATACAATTAGAAGAACATGAACAAAGTTTGACGGAATTTGTGCATGAAATTAAAACACCTTTAACTGCATTAAAATTAATGATTGATCAAGAGGAAGACACGACACGTCGACAAGCTTTATTATTTGAATGGTCACGTATGAATGAAATGTTAGACCAACAACTGTATTTAGCACGTTTAAATCAAAAGCATCAAGATTTGTATTTTGAACAGGTTTCATTAAAACGTATGGTCATTGAAGAAATTCAATTGACGCGCAACATTTGTAGACAGCGGGGTATTGGGTTCGATATAGACTTTAAAGAAGAAGATACTGTTTTTACAGATATGAAATGGTGCAAGATGATGATTCGTCAAATACTGTCTAATGCGGTTAAATATAGTGAAGCGGGTACGGAGATACAAATTATTTCAAAAGAAGTCGATGGTCATCTCGTACTTGAGATTAAAGATACAGGTCGTGGTATTGCGTCTCAAGACTTACCACGTATTTTTGAACGTGGTTTCACTTCAACGCAATATCGTCATGAGACAACTTCTTCAGGTTTAGGTTTATATTTAGTAGATCAAATTAAACATTCGTTACACATACAAGTGACTGTTAAATCGACTTCAAACCAAGGCACAACCGTAACCTTTGTCTTCCCAAAACAGAACGAAATGCTAGAACGTATGTCTGAAGTGACAAAATCGTCACTTTAAACATGCGTTTTGTAATATCAAATCAACGACCATAAAATCACTTATGCGTACACTATAAATACAAGAGTTAAGAGAAAAAGGAGCGCAAAAAATGGAAATTCTAACAGTATCCAATTTAACAAAAGTATTTGGAAACAAGCATGTGGCGCATGAAGTGCTAAAAGGCATATCGTTTAAAGTTGAAAAAGGTGAATTCATTTCAATTATGGGACCTTCAGGTTCTGGTAAAACGACATTATTGAATATGTTAAGTTCCATTGACTATATTACACAAGGTTCAGTCGAACTTAACGGACATCAATTACAAAATTTAAGTAACAAAGCACTTTCAGAAGTGCGTAAAAAAGAAATCGGCTTTATTTTCCAAGATTATAATTTATTAGACACGTTGACAGTTAAGGAAAATATTATGTTGCCGCTATCTATTCAAAAGTTATCCAAAACAGAAGTGGATGCACGCTTTGATGAAGTGACAGAAACATTAGGTATTAGAGATTTAGCAAACAAATATCCATCAGAAGTTTCAGGTGGTCAGAAACAAAGAGTTTCTGCAGCACGTGCCTTTATCACACGCCCAGCAATTATCTTCGCAGATGAACCGACAGGGGCGCTAGATTCTAAAAGTGCACAAGATTTATTAAGACGTTTGAAAAATATGAATGAACGTTTTGACACGACTATTTTAATGGTGACACATGACCCTGCAGCAGCTAGTTATTCAAACCGTGTCATTATGTTGAAAGACGGTCAGATTTATTCTGAGTTATATCAAGGTGAACGTTCAAAACAAGCATTCTATAAAGAAATTATTCAAGCACAAAGTGTCTTGGGCGGTGTGTCTTATGACGTTTAGACATATTGTATTTAAGAACTTAAGACAAAACATCAGACATTATGGTTTGTATCTTTTTTCACTCATCATGAGTATCGCCTTGTACTTTAGCTTTGTGACATTAAAATATACAGAAACAATCAACAATAGTGAATCTTCGAAATTGATTCAAAAGGGTGCGAGTTTAGGTAGTGTGGTACTGTTCATTATCATTATTGTCTTTTTAATGTATGTGAATCAGCTCTTCATTAAACAGAGAGATAAGGAACTTGGACTCTATCAATTAATCGGATTAACAAAAGCCAATGTGATTCGTATGTCGATGTTAGAACAATTTGCGATATTTATTGTGACAGGTCTCATCGGTATGGTTGTTGGATTACTAGGATCGAGATTTTTATTGTTGATTGTGACGAAATTGATGCAAATGAATGAAACGGTACATCTGCAATTTAGCTTAAAAGCAGTAGGCGCAACGGCATTGATGTTAGTAATTGCGTACATCTTAGTTATTGTGCAAAACGCAATCTTTATCAAACGACGTTCAATTTTAAAATTAATGCAGTCTCGTCGTACGAGTGATGTGAAGTCAAATAAAATTACAGTACTTGAAACAATCAGTGGTATTGTAGGGCTTGCGATGATTATTTCAGGATATGTTATGGCGGTTGATACAAAACTATTAGCTAATATGGCTATTCCGTTTTTAGTTTTATTCCTGACAATTGTCGGTGCTTATTTATTCTTTAGAAGTACAGTATCTTTATTGTTCAAGGCATTAAAGAAAAGAAAAAAAGGTCAGGTTTCAATTAATGATGTCATTTTCACGTCATCTATTATGCATCGTATGAAAAAGAATGCCTTATCTTTAACTATTATTGCGGTCATTTCTGCGATTACTGTAACAGTCCTCTGCTTTAGTGCCATACAAATGAAGTTGGAAAAAGTACATCTCAATATGTTTTCACCATATGATGTGACAATGCAGTCGAAACACGATGCAGACGAATATGAAAAAGCATTAAAAAAACATCATATCGATTATGACTTAAATTATAAAGAATTGTTGATGGTACAGAATCAGAAGAATAATTTATTTGATAAAAGCATCGGAGATGTGATGAACATACGTGTCACAAGTGAAAAATATGTCGACAATGCAGGACTCTCTGATCATACGGCAAAACTTTCACACCCTTTTGGAACAGGTATGCTCTTAAAGCCGATTACGAATGATTCTTATGTGGAATTTACAGATAAAAATCAAAAACCATTTGCACGTGTTAAAGTGCAAAAAAACACACTTGATACACGCTTTGGCATGGCGACTATAGGCGGTGGTCCATTATTAATCGTCAATGATGAAGACTATCGTTTATTGAAAGAGAAAGGGCAAGTAGATAAAGATGACCTTTCTTCACAATATGGCTTTACTATTACAGATAAGTCTCAAATGAAAGAAGCTTCAAAAGCATTGGATGAAGTTGACCCAGGTTATGAGACAAAAGAAGAAATAGCTAAAGATAATAGAGAAAATAATGGTATGTTCTTATTCATATCATCATTCTTAGGTATTGCTTTCTTAATTGCGGCAGGTTGTATTATCTACATTAAACAAATGGATGAAACAACAGATGAAATCGGTAACTTTAAAATATTGAGAAAGCTAGGTTATACACAAAATGACATGCGTCACGGTTTAAAACTTAAAATCATGTTCAATTTTGGTTTGCCTTTAATTGTGGGGTTAGCACATGCATACTTTGCATCTTGGGCCTTCTTGAACTTAATGGGATCTGATGATCATTCTCCAGTCTTTATTGTAATGGGAGTTTATACATTGATTTATGCTTCCTTTGCGGTTATTGCTTATGTACACACAAAACGTACTATAAAACAGTCAATATAGTAT
>NZ_PZGG01000023.1 GCF_003043455.1 Staphylococcus simulans
GAAACCATGCGGTTTCATGTATTATCCGGTATTAGCCCCGGTTTCCCGGAGTTATCCCAGTCTTATAGGTAGGTTACCCACGTGTTACTCACCCGTCCGCCGCTAACGTCAGAGGAGCAAGCTCCTCATCTGTTCGCTCGACTTGCATGTATTAGGCACGCCGCCAGCGTTCATCCTGAGCCAGGATCAAACTCTCCATAATAATTTATGATGTTTGACTAGCTCATAACAACTAATTGTTTTAAAACGTCCTTAGGACGTTTGTTAATTTGGAATTAACGTTGACATATTGTCATTCAGTTTTCAATGTTCATTTAAAATAATAATGGTGGAGACTAGCGGGATCGAACCGCTGACCTCCTGCGTGCAAAGCAGGCGCTCTCCCAGCTGAGCTAAGCCCCCATTATACAATTAAGAGTCGGGAAGACAGGATTCGAACCTGCGACCCCTTGGTCCCAAACCAAGTGCTCTACCAAGCTGAGCTACTTCCCGTTATTAAATTATTAAATAATAAATATAAAATGGCGCGCCCGATAGGAGTCGAACCCATAACCTCTTGATCCGTAGTCAAACGCTCTATCCAGTTGAGCTACGGGCGCATGTTTTATAATATATATGGTGCCGAGGACCGGAATCGAACCGGTACGGTAATCACTTACCGCAGGATTTTAAGTCCTGTGCGTCTGCCAGTTCCGCCACCCCGGCATCATAAAATAAAAATGGAGCAGAAGACGGGATTCGAACCCGCGACCCCAACCTTGGCAAGGTTGTATTCTACCGCTGAACTACTTCTGCATGATTCAGTTAAAATCGGAAAACTGATGAGCCATAGAGGATTCGAACCTCTGACCCTCTGATTAAAAGTCAGATGCTCTACCAACTGAGCTAATGGCTCATAGCTTTAAAATGGTGCCGGCCAGAGGACTTGAACCCCCAACCTACTGATTACAAGTCAGTTGCTCTACCAGTTGAGCTAGGCCGGCTATTTAAATGGTGGAGAATGACGGGTTCGAACCGCCGACCCTCTGCTTGTAAGGCAGATGCTCTCCCAGCTGAGCTAATTCTCCGAATTATATTGCCTGGCAACGTCCTACTCTTGCGGAACGTAAGTCCGACTACCATCGGCGCTAAAGAGCTTAACTTCTGTGTTCGGCATGGGAACAGGTGTGACCTCTTTGCCATTGTCACCAGACAATATTTTAAATTATTTAATTATGTGCGTTTCAATAACTCACTTAAATTATTTTAACTTCTTTCGTTAACATTTGCAATAGTCAATTTTACACTCAGTTAAAATCTTTTTTACAAATCTGTAACGCGTTCTTTTTGACGACCCTTTAATATTACTACATTCGGTCTTTTATGTCAACACTTACGTATCATCTTTTTTAAGAATTTATATTCATGCAAGATTGCTCATAAAACGTTGCTTTATTTCGTAGAACAATTAACAATTATACAGGGTTTTAAAAATTATGCAAGTGCTTTGCGAAAGTTTTTTTAAAGATATTTACAATTGCCGACCTCCCTCTCTTTTTATAAGAAATCATCTGCTTTTTCAGGCGCTTTATACATACAAAAGCAGGCGTGTCTCAAAAGGCGACACGCCTGCTTAATTATTTATTTTGTTAAGTACTCAGTTTATTTTTGACGCATGTATGGGAATAATAATACGTCTCTGATAGATGGTGAGTTTGTTAATAACATAACAAGACGGTCGATACCGATACCTAAACCACCAGTTGGAGGCATACCATATTCTAATGCTTCGATGTAGTCTTCATCCATCTCATGCGCTTCATCATTACCTTGTTCTTTTTCTTTTAATTGTGCTTCGAAACGTTCTCTTTGATCGATTGGATCATTCAACTCAGTGAATGCGTTCGCATGTTCGCGTCCTACGATGAATAATTCGAAACGATCTGTGAAACGAGGGTCTTCCGGATTTTTCTTAGCTAATGGTGAAATTTCAATCGGATGACCATACACGAAAGTAGGTTGAATTAATGTTTCTTCTACTTTTTGTTCAAAGAACTCATTCAAGATATGACCATATGTCATATGATCTGTAATTTCAATGTTATGTTCTTTAGCTAATGCACGTGCTTCATCATCTGATTTAACATCATAGAAGTTTACGCCTGTTGCTTCTTTAACAGCGTCTACAATGTGTACACGTTTCCAGTCAGATTCTAAATCAATTTCATAATCACCATAAGGAATGACTGCTGTACCAAGTACTGCATTTGAAATATGACGAATTGTACCTTCTGTGATATCCATAATGTCATGGAAATCAGCATATGCTTCATAAAGTTCAATCATAGTGAACTCTGGGTTATGTCGTGTTGATACACCTTCATTACGGAATACACGTCCGATTTCATATACTTTTTCTAAACCGCCGACGATTAAACGTTTTAAGTGAAGTTCAATCGCAATACGCATATATAGTGTTGCATCTAATGCATTATGGTGTGTCACGAATGGACGTGCTGCTGCACCACCAGGGATTTGATGCATCATTGGTGTTTCTACTTCTAAGAAACCTTTGCTGTTTAAGTAATTACGCATTTCTTGGATGATTTTACTGCGGTTGATAAATGTTTTTGTACTGTCTTGGTTCGTAATCAAGTCTAAATAACGTTGACGATAACGTTGTTCAATATCTTGAAGACCATGGAATTTATCTGGTAATGGGCGTAATGATTTTGTAAGCATGATGAATGATTTCGCTTTAACGCTCAATTCACCTGTGTTTGTTTTGAACATAACACCTTCAATACCGATAATATCTCCTAAATCTGCCATTTTCCAAATATCAAATTGTTCTTCACCGACTTGGTCTTTACGAACATAAATTTGGATTTGACCAGATAAATCTTGAATATGCGCAAATCCTGCTTTACCTTTACCACGTTTTGTCATTAAACGACCCGCGATTGCGACATGGCTTTCATCTTCTTTTTCATGTAATTCTTCTTTAGAGAAAGCATCCCATTTTTCGTGTAGTTCAGCTGCGCTTGCTGTACGGTCAAAGCGTTGGCCGAATGGATCAATTCCTAAATCGATTAATTCTTGTAATTTTTGACGGCGGACCTGCATTTGGTCATTCATTTCTTCTGACATGTTATCTCTCCTTATTAAGCTTCTTGTGTTGCTTTATCTGCAGTGATTTCTTTTTGGAAATTCTGCAAGATATCAATCATTTCTTGTTCTGTATTGGCTTGGTTCAATGCTTTACGGGCTTTTCCGTTGCCTTTAACACCTTTTAGGTACCATGAAGCATGTTTGCGCATTTCCATAACGCCAACCTTCTCACCCTTTAATTCTACTAGTCGGCGCAGATGTAATAAAGCAATTTCTACTTTTTCTTTCACTGTCGGTTCATCCATCAGCTCGCCTGTTTCTAAATAATGGACTGTACGGTAAATCATCCATGGGTTGCCTAAAGCTTCGCGACCGATCATCACCGCATCTACACCCGTTTCATCCAGCATTTTTTGCGCAAGTTCAGGACTTGTCACATCTCCGTTGCCGATAACTGGAATATTAACCGCTTCTTTCACCTGTCTGATAATATCCCAATCCGCTTTACCTTCATACATTTGCACACGTGTACGGCCATGCAATGAAATCGCAGATGCGCCTGCACGTTCTGCTGCTTTCGCATTTTCTACTGCGTAAATATGGTCGTCATCCCAACCGATACGCATTTTGCATGTCACAGGTTTATTGACTTTCTCAACAACTGCAGATACCATTTCATAAATCTTATTAGGATCAAGCAGCCATCTCGCACCCGCTTCACAACGGATAATCTTATTCACTGGACACCCCATATTAATATCAATAATATCAGCTGTTGTATTTTGATCAACATAAACTGCTGCTTCAACTAAGCTTTCTTTCTCTCCGCCGAAAATCTGTAATGATAACGGACGCTCATTTTCATCTATATACAACATATTCATTGTTTTCGGGTTATTGAATAAAATCGCCTTATCACTGACCATCTCAGCGCAGACTAAACCCGCACCGAACTCTTTGACAGTCAATCTGAATGCAGAGTTGCACACCCCAGCCATAGGAGCGAGTACGACTCTATTGTCGATTTCTACATCTCCAATCTTCCACATAATTATTACCTCTCAATCTATCTCTTACGTTTATTGAACTTTTTTCACAGTTTCGTTAGGAACAGTTATATCTTTAATTTTAGTTTGTGTTCTTGGCTCTACCTTATTTGGTGCAATCTCTTGCAGCGGAATTAAGACAAAAGCACGTTCTGTCATTCGTGGATGCGGAATCGTCAAATCTTCTTCTTCAATGATTTGGTCACCATATAACAGGATATCGATATCTAAAGTACGCGGACCCCAACGTTCTTTACGTACACGATGTAGTTGCTGTTCAATTGCCAAACCACTTTCAAGAACTGCTTTCGGTGATAATTCTGTTTGAATTTCTACACATAAATTTAAGAAATCCGGTTGTTCGACATAACCGACAGGTTCAGTTTCATAAAATGATGAAACTTTCACTACTTTAATACCAGGTTGTTCATCTAATAAACGTATCGCTTCTTTTAATTGGTTTTCTCGGTCTCCGACATTGCTGCCGAGTCCTAAAAATACATCAGTCATTTTGATTCACCCTTGTAATTTCCACACCTACGCCATCATAGTGACCTGGAATCGGCGGTACTTCTTTCGTTATACGTACTTTAGTTTCCAATACCCGATTATAGTGTGAATTTATACGATTTGCAATAAGTGCTGCGAGATGTTCGAGTAAATTTTTCGGTTCCCCTTCCATAATTTCTTTCACATCTGCATAGACTTCCGCATAGTTGATCGTATCTTCTACTTGATCGGACTTGCCTGCTTCAGTTAAATCAGTCGTTAATTCAACATCTACGACAAAGATTTGACCAATTTCATTTTCTGCTGATAAGACCCCATGATAACCATAAAATCTCATACCATTTAAAAATATACGATCCTTCATCGTTCAATCTCCTTTAAATAATCAATGCCGTGTGCAATACGCGCATTGAGTTTTACATTATGTACACGCACTGCTTGCACGCCTTTCATCACACCATAAGCAGTTGTAGCTGCTGTCATTTCATCACGATCTTCCGGTCCTTCGTCTGAACCCATCATTTCTTTGATGAAACGTTTACGACTCGTCGCAAGTAATACTGGATATTCTGTTGCAACTAATTCATCCAGTCGCTCCATAACTTCTCGTTCTTCCACTCTTGTTTTCGCAAAACCGATACCTGGATCAATCCAGATTTTGTTTGTCGCAATACCTGCTGTTTCTGCACGATGTGCTTGTTTTAATAAATAAACTAACATTTCATCCATGACAGGATCTTCACGTTGTCCATCTCCGTTATGCATTAAGACAATTTCAGCATCGTATTGTGCAACAACTTCAAATATTTTAGGATCATATAAGCCTGCCCATTGGTCATTAATCATTGTTGCGCCAGCCTCTAATGCTGCTTTCGCAACTTCACTGCGAAACGTGTCGACAGACAATTGCACATTAAATTCTGAGAGTGCTTTGACAACTGGAATGACGCGTTCTAATTCATCTTCTAGTAACACTTCACTGTGCCCTGGTCTTGTGGAAACACCGCCGATATCTACAATGTCAACACCTTCATCCATCATTTCCTTCACACGTGCAACCGCCGCATCTACAGAATTGTATTTGCCGCCGTCAGAAAATGAATCAGGTGTTACATTCAATATGCCCATGATTTTTGTATGTGCCATGTCTCTCTTCCTTTCATCATAACTGTGATACATTATATCAAAATTTTAACATATGACCGACCCCAAGCGTTCAAAAGGTGTTTGAAATGAAAAAACCGCCGTACCATTTCTCAAAAAGAGAAATGTGCACGGCAGTTCATCAATGTTTGACTTATTTACCTTCAAAAGAATATAAAGGTGTAGATAAGTAACGTTCACCATTACTTGGAAGTACAGTGACAACTGTTTTACCTTTACCTAATTCTTTTGCTTTTTCGATTGCCGCATAGATTGCAGCACCTGAAGAAATACCTGCTAAGATACCTTCTTCTTTAGCAACTCTGCGTGAAGTTTCCATTGCAGTTTCGTTGCCGATTTTAACAACTTCATCATAAATGTTTGTGTTTAATGTGTCAGGAACGAAACCTGCGCCTAAACCTTGTAATTTATGAGGACCTGGTTCGCCGCCGCTTAAGACTGGAGAACCTTCTGGTTCGATTGCTACGATTTGAATGCTAGGGTATTTTTCTTTTAAGACTTTACCTACACCACTTAATGTACCGCCAGTACCGACACCTGCTAAGAATGCATCGATTGTACGGCCTTCGAATTGTTCTACAAGTTCAGGACCTGTTGTCAATTCATGGATAAGTGGGTTAGCTGGGTTTTCGAATTGTTGTGGTTCATAGTAACCATACTCTTCTTTTAATTCTTTTGCTTTTTTAATAGCACCTTTCATTGCTTCAGATCCAGGTGTTAATACAACTTCTGCACCGTATGCTTTTAATAAGTTACGACGCTCTTGGCTCATTGTTTCAGGCATTGTGAAGACAGCTTTGTAACCTTTTGCTGCTGCAACAAATGCTAAACCGATACCTGTGTTACCACTTGTAGGTTCGACGATTGTATCACCTGGTTTGATTTTTCCTTCTTGTTCAGCACGTTCGATCATCGCTAAAGCGATACGGTCTTTTACTGAACCACCTGGGTTTTGATACTCTAATTTAACATAAACATCTGCAGCATCTTCTGGTACGATGTTGTTCAATTTAACTACAGGTGTATCTCCAATCAGTTGTACAATGTTATCTACGGGTTTATTTGCCATAAAAAAACGCTCCTTTATTCTTAAAAGATATTTAATTAAGTCACCAGAACCTCATTAATAATACCCCGAAACAATTCAATTCTGATGCTTAGTCATGCCATTATTTCTATTAAACCTTATCTATTTCATCGGATATTATTATTTTATCAGATTTATACATTGTTCCACAAGTTCATTGTTTCTATTCTTTATTATTTCCTCTTTTCCCATAAAAGAAACGTCTTACACTGTGATTCGTTACAGTAAAAAAGCGAGACGTTCGGTCGTCTCGCTTTTCAATGTGTTTATTTAGCATGCAATTCTTCGATTAAGCCTTTAAGTTCCGCTTCACTATAGTGATATTTCGTACGGCAGAAATGACATTCTGCTTCTGCACCATGATCTTCATCAATCATGCTTTGAATTTCAGCTTCACCTAAACCTTTAATCGCATTTAAGAATTTTTCATGACTGCAGTTACATTCGAATTTTACTGGTACTGTTTCTAAGAATTTCACATGTTCTTTACCTAAAATCTCAGTCAATAGTTCTTCTGGTGATAAACCTTGGTCAATCAATTGAGATACTGGTGTCATGTGTGTAATGGCTTGTTCTACTTTTTCAATTGTTTCTTCTTTGGCGTTCGGCATTACTTGAATAATAAAACCGCCCGCTGCTTTGATAGAGTTGTCTGGATTTACAAGCACACCTAAACCAACAGATGATGGAACTTGTTCACTTGTCGCATAGTAGTAAGTGAAATCTTCACCTAGTTCACCTGAAACAATCGGGCTTGAACCAGAGAAGTAATCTTTCATGCCCACATCTTTAACAACTGTTAATGTACCTTCAGTACCTACAGCACGTTTCACATCTAATTTACCTTGGTCATTTAATGGGAAGTGCGTTTGTGGATTCGTAACGTATGCGCGCACATCACCTTTCGCATTCGCATCTGCCACAATACGTCCGATTGGACCTTGTCCATCTACAGTAACTGTTAGTTTTTGGTCACCTTTCAACATTGCTCCCATCATAACAGTTGCTGTCATTGTACGACCTAAAGCTGCTGATGCTGTCGGCCATGTATAATGTCTTGTTTGTCCTTCTTGCACTGCATTGGTAGTTACCGCAGCATACGCACGAATATCTCCATCAAACGCAAGTGCTTTTACTATATAGTCTTGAGTCATATCTTTTTACGCCTCTTTCTTTCACTTAATTTTCAACATTTATGAGTTCATCGTTCAATTATTTTCGTTAAAAAATCTCTTTCTGCGTATTCCTAATGATAGCAGAAAGAGATTTTAATCTACATTATTTAGTTTCAGACAATAGAATCGTCTTATTTATCGTTTCGATGTTCAGAGTCATCTTTGTCTTTAGCTTCATGTGGTGTGTCATCTTCAGCTGCTTCATCAGAACGTTTTGCTTCTTGATGTGCTTCTGATTCTTTTTGACGTTTTTCTTGCTCGTCTACTTCAGCTTCTTCTTCTTGATATTCCTTGTCTTCTTCACGAACTTCTTCAAGGATTTCATCATAAGATTTACCGAATTTACCTTCTTGGAACTCTTCATCACCTTGTTTAACAACTTTCGCTTCATCATAATTCACTTCAGGTAATTTACCTTCGTAGAATAATGAATGGATTTGTTCACGTACTAATGTTTCTTCTGTCAACAATGTCTTAGCGATAAGTTTAAGTTGATCTTCATGTTCAAGCAGGATTTGTTTACAACGTTCATATTGTTCTTTGATGATACGTTGTACTTCTTTATCGATTTCATAAGCGATTTGACCAGAGTATTCTGGTTCGCCTTGCATATCTTTACCTAAGAACACTTGACCGCCGCTCTTCGTAAACTGCATTGGTCCGAGTTTCTTACTCATACCATATTCAGTTACCATTGAGCGCGCAATTTGTGTTGCACGTTCGAAGTCGTTTGATGCACCTGTAGACACTTCATTGAAGTTGATATCTTCAGATACTCGACCACCGAGCAAGCCGCAAATCTTATCAAGCAATTCTGGCTCTGTCATTAAGAAGCGATCTTGTTTTGGTAACATCATCGCATAACCGCCAGCTTGTCCACGTGGTACGATTGTAACTTTGTGTACCACTTCAGCTTCATCAAGCACCATACCGATAATTGTATGTCCTGCTTCATGGTGCGCGACGATATTACGTTCTTTCTCAGAAATGACACGAGATTTCTTAGCTGGACCTGCGATAACACGGTCTGTTGCTTCTTCAATATCTCGCATGTCGATTTTCTTCTTGCCGTCACGAACTGCTACTAATGAAGCTTCGTTCAGCAAGTTTTCTAAATCGGCACCAGAGAAGCCTGGTGTTCTTTGCGCAACTGCTTTTAAGTCTACTGTTTCATCTAAAGGTTTGTTTCTGGCATGTACGTATAGAATCGCTTCACGGCCTTTAACATCTGGACGACCGACTTGGATTTGTCTGTCGAAACGACCTGGACGTAATAACGCTGGGTCAAGGATATCAGGACGGTTTGTTGCCGCAATCATGATAATACCTTCATTTTCGCCGAAGCCATCCATTTCAACTAATAATTGGTTCAATGTTTGTTCACGTTCATCGTGACCACCGCCGACACCGGCCCCACGTTGACGACCTACTGCGTCAATCTCATCAATGAAGATGATACAAGGTGCGTTTTTCTTCGCATTATCGAATAAATCACGAACACGGCTGGCACCGACACCGACGAACATTTCAACGAAGTCAGAACCACTGATTGTGAAGAATGGTACGCCTGCTTCACCAGCTACGGCACGGGCAAGCAATGTTTTACCTGTACCTGGAGGGCCGACTAAGAGTACCCCTTTAGGGATTCTTGAGCCCATTTCTTTGAATTTCTTATTGTCTTTTAAGAAGTCGACAATTTCGATTAATTCTTGTTTTTCCTCGTCTGCACCGGCTACGTCAGAGAAACGTACACGACGTTTTTGGTTATCGTACATTTTAGCTTTGGATTTACCAAAGTTCATCATACGACCGCCGCCTCCGCCGCCTTGCGCTTGACTAAGGAAGAATATGAATAATAAAGCAATAACCAATACTGGAATCAATGTTGAAAGAATACTCACAAATACGCTTTGTTTTTCTTCTTCTTTAACTGTAAATTTCAAATCTTTTTGTTTTTGTGCTTCACCTGTGACTTTTTGTAAGTCTTTTTCGTTATTATATAGCATCGTTGAAGAATAATCTTCACCGTTCTTGGTCTTTCCAGTGATCATATAAACGTTCTGCTCAGGCTGAACTTCGATTGATTTCAAATCGCCTTTTTCAAGTTTTTCGAAGAACTGTGTATATGATAGTTGTTTCGGCATGTTGCCGTTACCATTCAGCCAGGAAAATAAACCGAATATAAAAACGCCAATGATTGCGATTACAAGCACATTGCGAAAAGCTTTCTGCATGCGTTTTTTCCTCCTACTCCAATAATAAAACTAACAAAAATTGTAACACAATATAACTTTTAATGGCTAGTATTTCAACTTTGTAGAAAAAGTAAGCCGACTATAGTATTCATTTGTCGATTATTTTTGATAAATCTCTGGTTTCAATGTTCCGATGTATGGCAAGTTACGATATAACTCCGCATAATCCAAGCCGTATCCGACTACGAATTCATCTGGAATTTTTCTGCCTACATATTTTGCTTCGATATCTGCTTTACGACGGTTCGGTTTATCAAGTAATGTGACGATTTCTAAAGAATTCACACGACGAGATTTCAATAGTTCAGTAATTGATTTCAAAGTAGTACCTGTTTCTAGAATATCTTCTACAATCAATACGTCTTTATTCTCAATAGAGCTGCCTAAATCTTTTAAGATTTTAACTTCTCCTGTAGATTCAGTACCGCCGTGATAGCTTGATACATCCATAAAATCAATTGCTAAATGTGTATCGATGCGTTTGATTAAATCTGACATGAACATTGCTGAACCTTTTAAAATGCCTACACAAACAAGGTCTTTACCAGCATAATCTTCTGTGATTTTTGCTCCCAGTTCACGGCAGAGTTGTTGGATTTCATCTTCCGTCATCAATATTTCTTTTAAATCTTCCTTCATTTCGGCTACACTCCTAAATTTATTATCTCTAATTTCCCTTCATAATCTGCCGCAGTGTACAATGTACCTACTGCAATAATCTCCCCTTGTTTATTAAGCAATATGGGCAATCGCTCACGTTCAAATTTAGGAACTTTGCGATTGATCATTAAGCGGTTGACTTTCTGATGGCCTTCTTTGTTTGGCAGTACGAAGCGATCTCCCGATTGTCTCGAACGTATTACCATTGGGAAGTCCGAACCCTCAATATCATCATGAACTATAATGCGGTATGTACCATAATCATAATAACCTGGTTGTGTAATCCGCTGTGGTGTCGTCTCGTTTTTTGTGCAACCCATTATTATAAATTTATCATACACAATTTGAATATTCCATTTATCTGTCGCATAAATTGTCGCTTGAGATTGAGAATTTTCAATTTGCGCAAACCATTCTTGATACGCTTGTTCAGAAATAGGAGAACCTGACACATAAGCCTCAAGCAGTTGGTCCAGTACAATGGTTTTTAACGAATGCGATAATCCATTAAATGCAGTACGGTCTACCTGAATCATTTCTGACTGGTGCGTAACATGTTGTTTAATAAAATCATCTGCTGCTTGATGCAATAAATCAAATTGGTCATCATGCCATGCTTTTAACTTTAATAACTGAGTGGTATCTAGATGGTCATTCGCATCAATGGCTGGAAAAATTCGATTACGAATATCGTTACGTACATAATGATTATCTTGGTTAGACGCATCTTCAAAATACGGCACCTGGTACTCAGCTTGATACGCTTTAATAGCTTGTTTATCAATATTCAATAAAGGTCTGACTAAACGATAACCGCTTCTCTCCTCTACTTCCTGCATTCCAAGTCTGCTTCTTGTAGACCGTCCTGTCATAAGACGATAGAATATCGTTTCTAACTGGTCATCTAAATGATGGGCAGTTAATAAAACAGTAGCGTCTAATGCTTTCATTTCAGATTCAAACCAAGCGTAGCGCTCTTGACGTGCAGCTTGTTGAATACTCTTACCTCTGTCAGTCAATGCGGATAAATCCAATTCGTGGGTGCGAAGCGGGATATGATGTTGTTGGCAATAACGTTCTAAGAAGGCCGCTTCTTCTAAAGAAGCCGATCTGATTCCGTGATTAACATGCAGCACGGTCAGTTGTCGATATGTATGATGATAGTGTGTGGTCAACATATGTAATAATACCATGCTGTCGATACCTGTGGAAACCGCTAATGCAAGATGGTCATTTTCAGACCAGCCTTCTGTATAAATATTCATATCCTCACCTCGTCCTCATTTGAAATATATGCATTTATAAAATTTCAGACAAAAATAAAAGAGACTGTTCCCTTCGAAACAGTCATCTGCTTTATGTTGAATTATCGTCTTGAACCTCTTCCGCCGCGTCTTGATTCAGCTTGGCGTTTGATAGACGTCATTTTTTCTTCGCTATCTTTTAAGAAGTTGCTTAATTTCTTTTCAAAGTCCTCTGGTTTGTTATGTGATGGTTTGCCATGACCGCCATGGCCGCCTCTATGATGTTGTCTTTTCGGACGATCTTTCGCTTTTTTAATTGAAAGACTGATTTTACCGTCGTCAGCAACAGATAGTACCTTAACTTCTACTTCATCTCCAACAGACAAGTGGTCTTCCACATTTTCAACATAATTGTCTGCAACTTCACTGATGTGAACTAAGCCACTTTTCCCTCCAGGCAATTCTACAAACGCACCAAATTTTTTGATACCAGTGACTTTCCCTTTAAGCTTGCTTCCTACTTCGATTGACATATCCTAAATAAATCCTCCGATTTCTTTCAATTTTACTTAACTCTATTATATGCTTGTTACACTAATTTAACAATGGCATATCAGTTAAAACAGTTAGATATTATACTTTTCTTACATTAAAAACACATCAGACGTTATTTTCCTTCTTTTTTCTTCTCTTCAGGTAATTTAAAAATGACTTCCCCATCATTACTTAAATAATAATCGTCACGTGCTACTTTCTCTATATATTCTTTGTTATTCAAATTATTCAATTGTTCCTTCAAAGCAATTTCTTCATCTTGCTGTTTTTGGAACTTTTCTTCTTTTACTTTTCGTTCTTGTGCATCTTGCGCATTGCTTCTTATTTGAGAGATAACCATGATAGAAAGGACGATAATGATTGCGAGTAAAATACCCGCAAAGAGCATAATACGACGTTTAACCACACGCTTTTTCATTTCGCGCTGTCTTTTTCTTCGGTTTTCGTTCTCGATATACCTGTTTTCCATATGCTCTACTTTTCTAGCCATGGTATGTCACTCCTTAGTCATTCTCATTAATACGTTCTTCTTTCACTAACTCATACATGCCTTTCGCATTTTCTTTCGACGCATGTTCGCTTAATCCAGTGACACGAATTGTTATCACACGTTGTCCGAAACGAATGACGATTTCGTCACCGATTTTGACATCCGTACCTGCTTTAGCAGTGTTATTATTGACTTGAACACGACCTTGGTCGCTGACTTCTTTCGCAAGTGTACGGCGTTTGATTAAACGAGATACTTTTAGATATTTGTCTAATCTCACGTTATTCCCCTTCTTTCTTTTCCAACAAAGCTTTTAACTCCGCTTCACTATAGTCTTTATTTTTGACTTCATCATACAACGTCATAAAATGGTCTGCAAATACTTTCTCAAATTTAACACGCGGTGTTTTGCCTTCTTTTGCTTTTGCTTCTGACCAAATACCTTTTAAATCTTCGATATTCTCTGCTTTTGCGTCCGCAAACACATGCGGATGACGTCGAATCATTTTATCATTTAAACTTTCAATCACTTCAGTGATATCGATATAACCTTCTTTTTTGCCGATAGCCGCATGCAACAGCACCTGCAACAAGATATCGCCTAACTCTTCAATCATATGCCAGTCATCTTCATGATCGATGGCTTCAAATAATTCAAATGTCTCCTCTAAGAGATAACGTTTCAATGTTTCGTGCGTTTGCACTTTATCCCATGGACAGCCTTTGTCATCATCTACTAATGTATCAATCACTTTGACCGCATAATCAAAATCACCATGCATTAAGGCTTCATCTTCAATACGCGGAATAAAGACACTCGTTAAATTACTGAAGATGTCATGACGATCAAGTTCATATAAAGGTGTTTCAATTAATGTCGCCCC
The DNA here is from genome assembly GCF_003043455.1 of Staphylococcus simulans. Classification (GTDB taxonomy): domain Bacteria; phylum Bacillota; class Bacilli; order Staphylococcales; family Staphylococcaceae; genus Staphylococcus; species Staphylococcus simulans_A. The sequence goes on from NZ_PZGG01000023.1 coordinate 14,161, forward strand.
TGTGTTACGTGCACCATCTACAATATAAACACTATAATCATCAGGATAACGCTCCATTAATGTCAGCTTTAAATCTCCCGCTGTCATTGCGCTATACACTTGTGTAATCAATGTATGTGTACGGATATTCAACTGTTCTGCTGTTAAAGCTGTCCCATCTAATAAGGTAAAGCCTTCATTCGGATCAACTTGTACCGCTTCAAACACATCATCAATGAAACTCTTACCGCCAAGCACTTTCACTTCAACCTCTGGTTGTGACTGCGCATAAGCTGTCAGCAACGCCGTTGTTGTTTCTGCCACACGCGGATGCCCCGGCACCACATAAACGACATCTTCTCGTTGTGCCGCTTCAATTAATTGCGCCACAATCGCTTGGTACACTGCTTCAAACGCATCATGCGCTTCATATACTGGGTCAAAACTTGACCATTCTAATTGTGGCACTTCTGTTTTTAGTGCCTCTACCACAGGATGATCTAATGTACGTGCATAAATATGAGTTTGCTGGGTCAAATAGCGGTAAATCCCTAAAGGCAATTCATCTAAACCATAGTTGCCTAAACCTACAATTGTAATGGTATGACTCATTATTTTCGTCCTTTCTTCAAACGATATAATTTATCTCCGAACGGCATATGCTGCAATTCACGATAAGTTAATAGATTCAATGTCACAATCGCGATAACAACCACTGCTACACCAACGATCGCCGCAAGCAGTAATTCTGCCATGCCTGTCAGACGTCCTTCTGTCGGCGTCATCCACATAATCAGCTGTACTGCCGCAGTCATCGCAACGACTGTCACAAGCAGCTTCGAGACAAAATTACGCATGTGACGCAAGCGATAGAATTGCAACGTTCGCCACTGCAAGACAAACGCAAATAAACATAATGACAGTACAGTACTGACACTTGCCCCGATAATACCGATGTTCGGAATCAATACAAAATTCATTATTAATTTTATAACTGCACCTAAGCCGAAAGCAATCAGAATCAAGCGAGATTGTCTGCGCACTTCTAACAAGGCAATATTTACCATAATCAGCGAGACACAGATAACCGTTAACATATAAATCACGAGCGTAGCGGTTAACACATCATTTTTAAAGAACACACGGTTCATTAAAGGGAGTAAATTCATCAGTCCAGCACCCGCCGCAACACTGATTGTGATTGTAATCTTCAGTGTCGCATCCGCATAACGGTTCATACGTTCAAAGCGCTGTTCCGCAAATGCATTCGTTAGTAAAGGAATCAGCACGAAACAAAATGTCGTCGTCACAATCAAACCGATTTGAATAAACGATGCGCCTCGGTCATAAATACCTTTTTGAACAATCGCTTCTTTAAACGACAAACCATAATACTGCAAGGTACGAATCACTGAGAAGCTGTCCATCAACTGCCACGTTGTCACAATAAGATGACTCGCTGAAAAGATAATAATAGCTGCAGTCAAACGTTGCCATACGACTTTAGTCATCGCATCATCACGCAACGCAAACTCAAATTGAAACGGTCGCTTGATACCTAAGAATATAGTGGCCGCTAAGAAACCTAAAGCTGAAGCTAAGATGGCCCAAGTTCCTACTTGATAAATCGACCAATCCAACTGAACAAACACCACAATCAATATCAAGATAATACCGACACGCACAATTTGTTCAATAACTTGTGAAAAAGCCGGCGCATCCATTTGTTGACGTGATTGGAAACTGCCGCGCAAGACACCTAAACAACCGACAACCAAGAAACTGCAGCTTGCCATACGGATCATCGGTGTCAGATGCATATCACCCATCGCATGCGCAATGACAGGTGCCAAGATGAAAATCAGCGCAAACAAGACGAAACATACACTTTGTATGCCGATCATGACATGACTGATTTTACGATGCGTCCAATGTGCACCGAAGTTTTGCGTCACGGCACTCGGTATCGCATTCATCGATAAAATCGTCGCAAGCGACAAAAATGGATACACTTGTTGGTACGCATACAACCCCGCATCGCCAAGTACGTTTTGGTATGGAACACGATATATCGCACTCAGTATTTTGACCATCACTAACGCCAAAGTCAGAATGACGACACCGCTGAAGGCTGATTTACGCTTCATCTGGAATGACCATACTTTCTTCTAAAGCTTTCATCAAGAATTTCAAGCGGTCAAACCACGCACCTGCTTTTTTATTTTTCATAAGAGTTACTGTCATCGCACCTTCCGACACACCGACCTTCATGTCACGACCAAGCGGCAATGTCTGTTTGAAGAGCGCTTCACCATTGATATCTTCTGTTCCTTTTTCAGATAAATGAATTTCAATCGCTTTGCCTGTGTCTTTAATACGCGTTACGCCGACATGTAAGGCATGAATACGGATTTCAACGATGTCTAATAGACGTTCTACTTCAACTGGATAATCGTTGAAGCGGTCAATAAGTTCATCTTTGATATCCATTAACTCATTTTCAGTTTCAATCTGACGTAATTTCTTATAGATTTCAATTTTCGATTGTTCATTCGGTATATAAGATGTCGGCAAGTACGCATCAATATTCAATTCAATTTCAATTTCCGGCGTTTCACTTTCTTGTTTAATGCCACGTTTTTCATTAACTGCTTCTTCAAGCATTTGTGAATACAAGTCGAAGCCGACAGAATCGATAAAGCCGTGTTGTTGTTTACCTAATAAATTACCGGCACCACGGATATTCAAGTCACGCATCGCAATTTTGAAACCACTGCCGAGTTCAGTAAATTCTTTGATCGCTTGCAGACGTTCTTCTGCAGTTTCTGACAACACTTTGTTTGTCGGATGTAAGAAGTAAGCATAGCCGACACGTGAAGAACGACCGACACGTCCACGCAATTGATAGAGTTGGCTCAGTCCGAAACGATCTGCTTCTTCAATAATCAACGTGTTCGCATTCGGTACATCGACACCTGTTTCAATAATTGTCGTAGTTACTAAAATATCGTATTCGCCATTAACGAACCCAATCATTGTATCTTCTAGTTCACGTTCTGTCATACGGCCATGTGCCACACCGATAGTCGCATCTGGCATCAACATTTGAAGCTGTTCTCTCTTTTCATAGATAGATTGAACACGGTTATATAGATAGAATGCTTGACCGCCACGCGCAAGTTCACGTTCTAAAGCTTCTTTGATAAAGTTCGTGTTTTGTTCTAATACGTAAGTTTGGACTGGGAAGCGGTTTTCTGGTGGTGTTTCAATCACAGACAAGTCACGTACCCCCAACATACTCATATGGAGTGTTCTTGGGATTGGTGTAGCTGTTAAAGTTAATACATCCACATTTGTTTTCAGTGTTTTGATGCGTTCTTTATGACGGACACCGAAGCGTTGTTCTTCATCGACAACTAATAAACCTAAATCTTTGTACTTCACATCTTTTGCGAGCAATTTATGTGTACCCACCACAATGTCGATGGTACCGTCTTTTAAACCTTGTTTCGTTTCTTTGATTTCTTTAGGTGTGCGGAAGCGGCTCATCAATTGAATATTTACCGGGAAATCTTGCATACGTTCCAACAATGTTTCATAGTGTTGTTGCGCTAAAATGGTTGTCGGTACTAAGAAAGCGACTTGTTTCCCTTCCATAACTGCTTTGAATGCTGCACGCAATGCCACTTCGGTTTTACCGTAACCGACATCACCACATAACAAGCGGTCCATTGGACGTTCTTTCTCCATGTCTTCTTTGATTTCATCAATAGATTTTGCTTGGTCCGCTGTTAAATCATACGGGAAGTCCATTTCGAATTCATGTTGTTGTTCAGTATCTGGTCCGAACTGGTGCCCTTCTGCCATTTCACGTTCACGATACAATTCAATGAGTTCATCCGCAATATCTTCAACACTCTGTTGAACTTTGGCTTTGGTTTTCTTCCACTCTGTACCGCCAAGTTTGTTTAATTTAGGTGTTTTATCCTCTGATGCCACATATTTTTGAACTTGATCCATTTGATCAACCGGCACAAAGAGTTGGTCTGTTCCCTTGTATTGAATTTTAATATAGTCTCGGTGTACATCGCCGACTTCTAGTGTTTCAACACCTAAGTAACGGCCCACACCATGATGCACATGAACAACATAATCGCCGACTTTCAAGTCTTGATAAGACTTGATGCGTTCTGCGTTAGTCATCGTCGGTGTACGTTTCTTCGCTTTTTTCTGTTTAGATTTAAATAACTCGCGTTCTGTCACGACCGCAAGCGACATATAAGGTAGCTCAAAGCCTTCAGATAGACTGCCTTCTACAATGACTGCGTGTCCGCCTTGAATATTCGCACTCGCACCTGCTTCGACAATCGGAATGTGCATTTCATTCATCATAGCTTTGACACGTTCTTTTTTCGTTTCTGTTTCGACTAATACCACGACTGTATAGCCATTATTGATATAACGTTGGAATTCAGAACGCATAATGTCATATTGTCCATAGAATTGTTGAACAGGTTTACTTGAGAATTTGATAATGTGATCTAATTTCACTGGCATACTTGCGGTAAACAGCGTGAAATACGTAATGTTACGTGTTTTAATCAAACGTTCAAAGGCGTCATCGTCTAAGAAATATTGACCGATAAAACCTTTACCGCTCTCGATCAGCTGCTGCATAAAGTCATTGACTTCAGACATTAATGTTTCTTCTGTATCTTTGACACGGTTATATTCATCCACGACGATGATTGCGTTATTGCTGATGTAGTCGACAAGTGTCGCAGGTTGTTCGTACATAAATGCGACTAATCTCCGAATTACTTGGTGGTCAATAAAGTTCGTATCAAATTGTAAGAAGCTTTCATACGTGTCTTTGACATCTTGACGTACGGCTTTCTCAATTTTAGGACGTGTTGTTTCATAAGCTTCTTTAAGTTCTGTTTTAATGCGTTTCAAAACGTCCTCTGTGATGATATAGTCACTTGCTGAAGTGATATGAACATTATCTTGGTTCGCTTCTGAACGTTGGCTTTCCACATCAAATTGGCGAATTGAATCTACTTCAGTATCGAAGAGTTCAATACGTACAGGTTCGCCAATCAATGGATAAATATCAATGATGCCCCCACGAACTGAGAATTCACCGATATGTGACACGACACTTTCTCTGCGATAACCCATATTAACGAGTTTGTTGAAGAACGCATCGACATCAATATCATCTCCGACTTTCAAAGTGATTTGGTGGTTTTGCCACATCTCTACAGGGGTCTGTAGCTTTTTCAAGCCGTTTAAAGGTATGATAAAGAACCCTCGCTGGCCTTGTGCTAAGGCAGTAAGGGTGCGCACACGTTCGCTCATCAACTGCGGACTTTGTGTGGAGAATTCTTCAGTCATGATGTCTTGAAGCGGATATTTGTATATCTCTTCTGCTTCGATATATTGTTGTAAGTCCGCTTCTAATTTATCTGCTTGGTATAAGTTATTTGTCACCACAACCATCGGGCGGTTTGAAGACAGATACTTTTCTGCCATTACTGTCGCTTTCGCTGCACCGGATAAGCCAGTGACTAAGACATTTTCATGTCCAAATACATCGTTTAACTCTTCATATCGTTTATCTTTATTTAAATAATCTGTAATTATTGATTTCACTTAGCCTCACCATTATATTCATTCATCACATGGTCGAAACGCGAACTCGCGATAAAATCTTCCACCGCATGTGCAGAATGTTCTATTACTTTTTGCATTGTTTCCATTTCTTGTTTTGAGAATTTCTGTAAGACATAATCTGGTACAGACATACCGTTGGTCGGTCTTCCGATACCGATACGGATACGTTTGAATTGATCTGTACCCAGATGTTGAATAATCGACTTCATACCGTTATGACCGCCGGCACTGCCCTTTTGACGCAAACGAACTTGCCCTTGTGCTAAATCTAAATCATCATAGAGCACTAATAAGTCTTCAACATCGACATTATAGTAATCCATTAATGGACCGACAGCTTCTCCTGATAAGTTCATCAAAGTCATCGGTTCAATAAATAATACTTTATCACCTGCGACACGTTCAATCGTATACGCGCCACGGAATTTTTGTTTATCTAACTTTAATTGGTTAGATTCCAATAAATAATCTATTACTTCAAACCCGATATTATGTCTGGTTTGTTCAAATCGTTTACCGATATTGCCTAATCCGACAATACACTTCATGCTTTCCTGCCTCCATCTCTTCTTTTCTTTTGATTTGGCATCGGTCACATACACCGATGTCTATGTATCACTTTATTCCCTATATTAACACAAATCAGGATAAACCCTGACACGTAAAGCATGTAATATGACGCAATAAAAAAAGCCGATCACACAAAAATGTGAACGGCACAAATATTAAGAAGAGATTATTCTTCTTCTTCGTTTTCTTTGTTTTCTCCAATAACTTCTGGTTCTTGAGTATCAGCGTCGCCTGCTTCAACTTCTTGGATTTCTTCTTCGCTTGGTCCTTGAGTTGGAGGTGTTACAGTTACAACTGTATCTTCAGGTTCGTTTTCGATTGTGAAGTCGCCTGTTACTTTCAAGTCTTGAACTGCGATAGTGTCACCGATTTCTAATTCAGTGATATCTGCTTCAAGATATTCAGGAATGTTGTCTGGAGTTGCAGTAACTTCAACGTAGAATAATGGTTGGTCAACTACGCCGCCTTCTTTAGCGCCTACTGCTTCACCAACTAAGTGTACAGGTACTTCAACTGTACGTTCTTCAGTCATGTTGATTGCTAAGAAGTCGATGTGTGTCACTTGGTTTTTAAGTGGGTCGTATTGGTAGTCAGCTACCATTACTTTGATTGTTTTAGAACCTACACCTAAGTCAATAACACCGTTACGTCCAACTTCACGGATAACTTTGATGAATTCTACTTCATCAACTTTAACTGATACGTTTTTTTGGCCGTAACCATACATAACTGCTGGTACTTTACCTGAGTTTCTGATTGCTGTTAAATCAGAACGTCTTTGTTTACCTTGACGGATAATAGACTTTAATGAAGCCATTTCCTTTTTCCACCTTTCGTATATGAGATATCAGATCGTTGCTTATAATAAGCGTTCAATAGTCAATCTCTCCGGCACTTGCCCATCGGTTGTTTGACCGCTTGCAAGTGTTTGATATGTTCGTTACAGAAAGTCACGAACGGAATTATTATACACATTTTTACAAATTACGTCAACTGCTCATTTGATTTAAAACCATGAAAATGAAAAAACTGCAGCCTAAGACTGCAGTTTTAATCATTAGTCGAATAATACACTCACTGATTCTCTTTCGTAAACACGAACGATTGCTTGAGCAATTAATCCAGCAATTGATAATTCAGTTGTGTTTTCTGGTTTGCGACCATCGTCAAGACGGATTGAGTTTGTTACAATCAATTCTTTGATTGCTGAGTTTTCAATACGTTCTTTCGCTGGTCCAGAAAGTACAGCGTGTGAACAACATGCATAAACTTCTTTAGCACCTTTGTCTTTCAACGCTTGTGCTGCTAATGTGATTGTTCCTGCTGTGTCAATAATGTCGTCAATGATAATTGCAGTACGTCCATCAATATCACCTACGATATTCATAACTTCTGCAACGTTTGGTTTTGGACGACGTTTGTCGATAATTGCGATTGGTGTTTTCAAAATGTCTGCTAATTTACGTGCGCGTGTCACGCCGCCGTGGTCTGGTGAAACCACAACTGTTTCTTCTGGGTCGATATCAGGATTGCTCTTGAAGTATTCCGCAAGAATCGGTACACCCATTAAGTGATCGATTGGAATATCGAAGAATCCTTGAATTTGTGGTGCGTGCAAGTCTAAAGCAATCATGCGGTCTGCGCCTGCTACTTGAATCAAGTTAGCAACTAATTTCGCAGTAATCGGCTCACGGCTGCGTGCTTTACGGTCTTGACGTGCATAACCATAATAAGGAACCACAATGTTAATTGTTGCCGCAGAAGCACGTTTACATGCATCTATCATAATCAACAGTTCCATTAAATGTACGTTAACTGGATAAGATGTAGGTTGGATAATGAAGACGTCGCAACCTCGGATACTTTCTTCAATATTGATTTGGATTTCGCCGTCACTGAAACGTTTTACCGAACATTTCCCTAATTCAATTCCAATGTTATCCGCTACTTCGCGTGCAAGCGGCTCATTTCCTTTCAACGAGAAAATCTTTAAAGATGAATTTTTATATTCATTAGCTAACATTTATAGTCCTCCATTTATTTGCATTCATGCGTCGTTCAGGTCGAACTGATACATAACATCCTATTTAATTTTACTGAATTGGACAAGATACATCAATAGTTGTTAGTCGTTATTTTTATTTAAATAGCCTGGTTTCGTTGTTTGTCTTGCGCGTGCAAGGGCTAAACTGTCATTTGGAATATCGTCTGTAATCGTTGAGCCAGCGGCGATTAAGACACCATCACCGACTGTTACAGGTGCAACTAAATTTGTGTTGCAACCGATAAATGAATCTTTTCCGATAATTGTTTTAAATTTATTTTTACCATCGTAATTGACTGTAATCGAACCACAACCGACATTTGTACGTTCGCCGATTTCAGCGTCGCCGATATAACTTAAGTGTGATACTTTCGCACCATCTTTAAGTTCTGCTTTTTTCACTTCGACAAAGTTGCCGACTTTCACTTCATTACCTAAGTGTGCGTTTGGTCTTAATTGTGCGAATGGACCTACTGTTGTATCATCACCGACTGTCGCATCATTGACCACTGATTGTTTAATTGTCGTACGATTACCGATAGTACTGTTATTAACATCTGAGTATTGACCGATAACTGTATCTTCACCGATAACAGTACCTTTACCTAAATGCACACCTGGTTCAATAATTGTATCCATACCAATTTGTACATCGGCTTCAATATACGTTGAAGCTGGATCAATTAAAGTGACACCGTTACGCATATGATACTCATTCACACGCTCACGATAAGCCGCTTCTGCTTTACTTAACGCAACACGGTCGTTCACTCCCATAATTTCATCAAAGTCGTCTGTACGATAAGCGTCTGCGATTTTACCCGCTTCAAGCGCTAATGTAATGACATCTGGTAAGTAATATTCACCTTGTGCATTATCGTTTTTAACTTTTTCTAACAACTCGAATAATAAAACATTATCGAATGCGAAAATACCTGTACTGATTTCATCGATTTCGCGTTCAGCTTCTGTCGCATCTTTTTGTTCTACAATTTTAGCTAAACGGCCATCTTGATCTCTGACAATACGACCATATCCGAATGGATTGTCAGCTGTCGCAGACAGCACTGTAACACCTGCTTGTTGTGCTTCATGGTAATCTGCCAAAGCTTTTAATGTTTCAGGTGTGATAAGCGGAGTATCGCCGCACACGACCAACGTTGTGCCTTCTTTACCTTTCAATTCATCAGCTGCCATTTTCACAGCGTGCGCTGTACCTAATTGTTCCTCTTGGAAGCTGTAAGATGATTGACTTCCTAAAGTTTCTTTCACACTTTCAGCACCGTGTCCGACGATTGTGACAATTTCATCTGTTCCTGCTTGTTTCACACTGTCGACCACATGCTCAATCATACTTTTGCCCGCTACTTTATGTAGCACTTTGTAAAGTTTCGATTTCATTCTGGTACCTTTACCAGCTGCTAATACTACCGCATATCTCTGCATGACTGCGAACCCTCCAATAATTTTACACTTCGTTATTATTATAAATTAAGGTAAGTTGCACTTTCAAGACTCACCCTTACATCCGTTTGAGGAGATAAGCTGAACAAGTCCGTTTTATCATAGCACATCTTTTTAATATTTTACACAATATTGTTTGACGATAAAATAGACTCGTATATTCAAGTTATCCAGCCCATCAAATGGTATAAAAAACCCTCGATCACATGACCGAGGGTTTAAAAGTTACATTTCTATCTTTAAGCTTTTAATTAAGCTTCTTCGTTATCATTATCTTCTGATTCTGATGGTTTCGCATTCTTATCTGGAATGACTTCATCAGTTTCATCATATACTTTCATCACTGCATCTTGAATTTCTTGTCTCATATCTGAATTAATCGGATGCGCGATGTCACGGAATTCACCATCTGGTGTACGTTTGCTCGGCATTGCGACGAATAGACCTGAGTTGCCTTCAATTACACGCAAATCATGGACTACGAATGCGTCGTCTAGTGTGATTGACACTAGTGCTTTCATTCTTCCATCAGTTTGTATTTTTCTAAGTCTTACATCTGTCACTTTCATGTAGTGAGCCCCCTAGTATATCTCTCTATTGTCTTATAGAAGCTTACAATATTTAATTAAAAATTATTTTCCTTTAACTTGAGCGATAACCTCAATCTCAACTTTTACGTCTTTTGGCAGACGCGCAACTTCCACACAGCTTCTTGCTGGTTTATGCGCATCGAAGTATAAGCCGTAAACTTCGTTGATTTCTTGGAAATCGTTCATATCTTTAATAAAGATATTTGCTTTAATCACTGAATCCATATCGGCACCCGCTTCTTGTAAAACCGCTTTAAGGTTTTCAAGTACTTGACGCGTTTGTACCTGTACTTCATCACTGACAAGTTCATTAAATTCATTTAGTGGAATCTGTCCTGAAGTGTAAACCAAATCATTCACGACAACTGCGTGTGAATAAGGGCCTAATGCTTCAGGCGCTTTATTACTGTGAATCGTCTTCATGTTGTTGACCGCTCCTTTATGAGAATTTAGATAAAACATTGCCTTGTTCGACTTTAAAGTCCTGATTGTATTCATCTACATCAGAAAGTCTTACCAAGGAAGTATAATCTTCAATCAATCTTTGTTTGACTTCTTTAGATTCTACAAGTACTGATACCCCCTTGACATGCGCTTTAAACTCATTCATTAAATTCATCACGCCATTTATCGAGCCGCCCGCGCGCATAAAGTCATCGACAATTAATACATTCGAATTTTCTTTTAATGTGCGTTTCGACAAGACCATTGTTTCGATCTTGCGCGAAGAACCCGATACATAGTTGATAGAGACTGTAGAACCTTCAGTTACTTTATTATCCTTTCGAATAACAACTACTGGTAAATTTAATACATTTGCTACGGCATTGGCAAGAGATATCCCTTTTGTCGCAATCGTCACAATCGCATCTAAGTCTTCATCCATATAAATTGTCGCAATCAAACGTCCAACTTTATTCAACAATTCTGGATTGCCCATCAAGTCGGATAGGAATAAATATCCACCTGGCAATAAGCGTTCTTTTTCTTGAAGATGTACAATCACTTCATCAATCACTTGTTCTGCTTCTTCTTTGCTCATTGTCGGACGATATGTCACACCACCGCTTGCACCTGCAGTCGTAATCACTGTACCCAGCTTTTCTTTATGCAAGGTTTCGCGAACAATATGGATGTCCTCACTGATTGATGATTTCGCTTGTTTAAATTTCTTCACAAAATGCGTCAATGGTATCAACTTGTTTGGATGGCTCATCAAATAATGAGTCATATACACAATGCGTTCGCTTCGTTTATAACGCAAGAGAATCCTTCCTTTCTTAACCTAGTAATCTGACTAAATAAACCTCGTTACAGCACCCGTGAACCGCGTTATATATATTTTGCGCCTGCTTATAATGTTTCGCTAAGCTATAAACCGTCGGGCCGCTGCCGCTCATCAGCGCGCCATCTGCACCGCTGTTAAGCATATTTTGTTTCAGCTTTTGAATGTCTGGATGCATGTCCATGGAAATCGCTTCTAAGCTATTAGATAACGACGCACAGATTTGCTTATAATCTCCGTCTTCAATTGCTTTGATACATGCATCTGATTGTGTCGCTTGCTGCGGCGTTTCTTCAATACGCAACGCTTGAAACACACAAGGTGTTGAAATGCCGACGTTCGGCTTTGCGATGACTACCCATGCTTTCGGCGGGCGTTTCAACAAACGTACTTTTTCACCATGTCCTGTACATACCGCTGTTTTGCTGTAAATACAAAAAGGCACATCGGAACCGACCTGACTTGCCAAACGACTTAAATCGTCTAAGGACAAACCAAGTTCAAATAACCGATTCATTGCACGCATTGTAGCTGCCGCATCAGCAGAGCCACCGCCAAGGCCTGCTGAAACTGGAATTTCCTTTTCCAGCACAATCGTCACACCTTGTTGGATTTGATATGTTTCTTTCATCAGCATTGCTGCTTTATACGCTAAATTCTTCGCGTTTTCAGGCACAAAATTATAATCCACTTGTACAACAACACGTTGATCTTCACGCTTTTCAACAGTAACGCGGTCATTCAAGTCCACCGTTGTCATTACCATTTCAACTTCATGAAACCCATCATTTCTTTTATAAAGTGCATCTAAAGTGAAGTTAATTTTGGCAGGTGCCTTTTCATATATCATCTTACCGCCCACCTTTACTGTTAAATTTGCTTTAGTTCAGAAATGTCTGCTTCGCCTATCAGGCGACGAGAGAGGTTCCCTCTTCTTTCACAGCATTAAAATGACGTTCATCATTTGCATTAGTGTTATTATAACACGAACATTACCATATATCACAGTGCTTAATGTTATGAAAATGAAAAAGTTTTAACTAAGTTGCGAAGATGTTTTATATTCACGCTTCGCAAAGAGATACTTGCTGTTACTCAACCTCATACCTATACATACAAATTGAAACCTTAGCGTATCAATTCCAATTTTCAATTCACAAAGCAATCCGCATCATCACACAACAAATAACGAAAACCACATTTCAACAAACTTAAAACTCTGTATAATGACTAACGCAATCTGTTCAAGTATTCAGAAGCTCTTTGAGATCTGAAAGTCACCAAATCTAAAATAAAGCAAAATAAAAAAGAGGAATCCTAAATCAGGATTCCTCTTTTTTATACGAAGCATATAGCTTCAATTCTATGATATTCTAGTGTGCAACTGCATCCTGGTGATTTTCATCCACAAACGAAACTTGGACGTTTTCTGTCAACACATCAGTGTATGTATAAGATACACGTTCAAAGTTGTGTTTATCTTGGTCTAATTCAACAACGAATACCGCCGGATATGTTTCTGATAACACGCCGCAACGTTCGATTGTTTTTTTACGACCACCATTTGCTTTAAGTACAATACGGTTTCCTAAATGACACTCAAGTGCATTTTTGATTTCCCAAATTGATTTTGGCATATTGCTCCACCTCGCTACAAATTGTATTATAACACATTTATAGCGATTCAGTCAAATAAAATTTAAATTTTAACAATCGACGGGCAGCATGTCAATATTTTAAAACTCTAATTCTGGGAAATTTTTCAAGTTAGTGTACAAATTCGCAAATTCTTTAATAGATAATGTTTCTCCACGACGTCTCGGATCAATTCCGCTCTCATCTAGCCAAGTTTTAATCTGGTCTTTCAGCTTTTTACCATCGAAGAATAAGCTTTGATAATTATTTGCGATGGTTTTTCGACGTTGGCTGAATGCTGCTTTTGTCATTTTAAAGAAGCGATCTTCATCATCTACAGAGACAATCGGTTCAGCACGTTTCATCAGTTTAACCACAATCGAATCTACATTCGGAGGCGGCATAAAGACCGTTTTAGGCACAGTCAGTACTTTAGATGTTTCAGTATAATACTGCGCCACAATCGATAAGGAACCATAAGCTTTTGTACCGACAGCCGCATTCAAGCGTTCTCCGACTTCTTTCTGCATCATCACCACATAACCATCAATCGGTAAAGATTGAGACATTAAATTCAATAAAATAGGTGTGGTAATATAATACGGTAAGTTCGCAACGACCATAATCTTATCGCAGTCTGAAAAATGTGTTTGCACTGCTTCTACCACATTTGCTTTTAAAATATCTTCATTAATCACAGTCACATTGTCATAATCTGACAAAGTATCATCTAAAACAGGAATCAAGCGTTGGTCAATTTCAAACGCCACGACTTTTTTCGCATGTTTCGCTAATTGTTCTGTTAAAGACCCCATACCAGGACCGACTTCAATAACACCAGTTGTTTCGCCAATGTTGCTCGCTTCGATGATTTTATGAATAATGTTCACATCAATTAAGAAGTTTTGACCTAAACTCTTCTTAAAATCGAATTGATATTTATCTAACAAGGCACGCGTACGTGTCGGTGTTGCTATATCTTTTTTCATCACTTACGTTTCACTTCCTTTATCTTCATTCAAAGCAGCTCTGACATCTGCTTCTGTATAACCAAACGCATTTAATTTCTTTAAAAGTTGTTTGCCGTTAGAATGACCAATATGTAATTTACGTCCTAACACTTCTCGTTTATGACGTGCATCAGGTCCGACAATTAAACCTAAATCAATCAAAACATCTTTGCTGATAGATTCCATGCCTTCTTCAAAAGGTGAAGACACATGCATTAACGCTTCTCTGATGGCTTCAAATGAGGCATGTTCTACTCCGATTTTACCACGTTTGTTTTTCGCTTGTTCACGATCAACATACGCATGTTTCACACCTGGTACATGATCACGAATCGTATTTCGAATTTTATCACCCGGGAAATCTGGGTCTGTTAAAACAATCACGCCTCTTGTTTCTTGCGCATAACGAATCACATCTAATGTTTCTGCATTAATGGCACTGCCATTTGTTTCTATTGTATCGCACTCTACTGCACGTTTAACACGCTCTGTATCATCGCGGCCTTCTACCACAATAAACTCATTTATTTTCATCACTTTCGTCACCTTTCACAGTGTTAACTTTAATACTATACCATATCTGCCAGCATGAAAAATAAAACATTGTCACGTTATATCCTATCTTTTTAAATTATATATTTTGGCTACTAACCTTCATACTGCTATATTTAAATTAATCAAGGGACAACATGCGCTAACATGTTATCTCTCTGGGGCCGTTAAAAAAGACGGTGGCGAATGTTAATATTATAGCCATTCAACCAAAGTTGGATGGTTATTTTTTTATGGCTTTATTTTCTTTGTTGAGTGCTCACAAGGATTAAACCTATCATCGTCAAGACGACCATAAGCATTTCATAATCACTCATCGTATATCCTCTCTGGAGTTGTGTATCATAGGCATCACCCCTTAGAATGGGTTAGCCACCATCTATCCAACTTGCTTGAAAAGGTTACAAAGTAAACAGAACTTGTTTTTCTGTAACATGTATAAATTTAACCTTATAAAGTTATATGTTTAAATATGAAGAAAGCACCCTTCTGATGTAGAACGGCGCTTTCTTTCTCGCTATATTATTGATTTAAGTTAAATAATCTTTCCGCATTTTCAGTCGTTTGTTTTGCGACTTCTTCGTAACTGATACCGCGTAAATCTGCGATTTGTTCCGCAACTAATGTCACGCGCATTGGTTCGTTACGTTTACCTCTATAAGGGTGCGGTGATAAATAAGGTGCATCTGTTTCTACTAATAGACGATCTAATGGCACATGTTTTGCGACTTCTTTAGGTTGTTTCGCATTTTTGAATGTGACAGGTCCGCCTAATGAAATATAGAAACCGAGTTTATTAATCACGACATCTGCGATTTCAGGTGAACCGCTGAAACTATGCATAATACCGCCGACTTCTTCTGCGTGTTCCTCCATTAGAATATCCACACAATCTTGTGTCGCTTCACGATTATGAATGACAATCGGCAAGTTCACACGTTTTGCGAGTGCGATTTGTTTACGGAACACTTCTTTTTGAACATCTTTTGGTGATTTATCCCAGTGATAGTCTAAGCCCATTTCACCGATACCGATTACTTTAGGGTGTTCGGCTAATTTTTCAATCCATTGTTCACGTTCTTCTGTGTAATCAATCGCATCCACTGGATGCCAACCAATAATCGCATATAAGAAATCATATTGTTCTACAAGTTCCATCGCACGTTCAATCGTTGGTGTATCAAATCCAACGACAAACATGCGATCGACACCTGCGTCTCTTGCACGGTCGATGACTTCTTGTAAATCTTCATCATATTGTTCTGCATTTAAATGTACATGTGTATCAATTAACATGATGTGTACTCCTTTCATTACTGCTTTTCTTAGTGTTCATACACTATGATTATACCCATTCTTTCTATGAAACATTTGAAAGTATGATTAAGCGTCAAAGAAGCGGCTCAAACAGCATTCGCTGCAAGCCGCTTGTCTTGATTGTTTAATTATTTAATCACTGCACCGTTAGGAATCGCATTCGGCAAGCTGACAAGTGTTAAGACACCGTCTTTTTCTGCTGATAGAATCATACCTTCTGATTTACGGCCCATTAATTTTGCTGGTTTCAAGTTCGTCACAACTGCGACTTTCTTACCGATAATATCATCAGGTTCATAGAATTTTGCGATACCTGAAACGATTTGGCGTTGTTCTTCGCCTAAATCTACTTGAATTTTCAAGAGTTTATCTGATTTCTTCACATTTTCCGCATCCATTACTGTTGCAGCTTTGATTTCAACTTTATCGAAATCTTTAATTGTTATTTGAGGTTTCGCTTCTTCTTGTGCTTCCTCTTTTGTTTCTTCTTTTGCTTCTTCAGCTTGTGGTGCTGAACCTTGCATTGAGTCTTTAATAAATGCGACTTCTGCTTCTGTATCTAAACGAGGGAAAATCGGTTTAGGTTTTTCAGTTACTGTAATCGGTTCAGTTAATGCACCATATGAATTTAAGCTGTCTAGTTCATACAGTTCAGGACTATTGATGTGTAATTGCGCAAAGATTTCACGTGGTGCGTGTGTTAAGAATGGACGTAATAAGACAGCGGCGAAACGGATATTTTCCACTAAGTGTGCCATCACGTTGCCAAGCATTTCTCTTTGGCTATCATCTTTAGCCAAAATCCATGGTGTTGTTTCATCAATATATTTATTCGTACGGCTGATGAACTTCCATACTGTTGAAAGTGCAACAGAGAACTGTAAGTTTTCCATATTTTGATGGTATTCTTTGACTGTATCTAATGCGAATTGTTCCATTTCAGCATCTAAGTCATGTTTTGGTCCTTCATACGCAGGCAACTCGCCGCCGAAGTATTTGTTGATCATCGCAATCGTACGATTGACTAAGTTACCTAAATCATTAGCTAAATCAAAGTTTGTACGGTCAACGAACGCTTCTGGTGTGAAGACACCGTCAGAACCAAATGGTAATTCTCGCATTAAGTAGTAACGTGTCGCATCTAAGCCATAACGATCGATTAAAACGTTCGGATCTACGACGTTACCTTTAGATTTACTCATTTTACCGTCTCTCATTAAAATCCAACCGTGTGCGAAGACGCGTTTTGGAAGCGGTAAGTCTAGCGCCATTAATAAGATCGGCCACACAATAGAGTGGAAACGCACAATTTCTTTCGCCATTAAGTGTAAATCAGCAGGCCAATATTTTTGGAATAGGCTATCATCATCTGACAAATAACCAAGTGCTGAAATGTAGTTCACCAACGCATCAATCCATACGTAAACAACGTGTTTAGGATTAGACGGTACTTGTACGCCCCAATCAAATGTCGTACGAGAGACAGCCAAGTCTGTTAATCCTGGTTTAATAAAGTTGTTAATCATTTCGTTCTTACGAGAAGGAGGTTGAATGAATTCAGGGTTCGCATCATAGAATTCTAATAAGCGATCCGCATATTTAGAAATATTGAAGAAATAACTTTCTTCTTTAACTAATTCTACTTCATGTCCAGAATCCGGGCTTTTACCACCGATAATATTGCCGTCTTTATCGTATTCTGGGTCATCAAGTTGAGATTCTGTATAGTAAGTTTCATCCGGTACAGAATACCAGCCTTCATATTCACCAAGGTAAATATCACCTTGTGCTAATAGACGTTCAAAGACTTTCTCTACAACTTCTTTGTGACGTTTTTCAGTTGTTCTGATAAAGTCATCATTTGAAATCTCTAATTTTTCCCATAACGCTTTAATACCTTTAATCATGTCATCTAGGTATTCTAATTCTGTAAGGCCAGCTTTATGTGCCTTTTCTTGAATTTTTTGGCCATGTTCATCTGTACCTGTCAAATAACGTACATCATAGCCTTGCATGCGTTTGTAGCGCGCAATGACGTCGCCTGCTACAGTTGAATAGGCATGCCCAATGTGTAATTTACCACTCGGGTAATAAATAGGTGTTGTTATATAAAATGTATCTTTCGCCATTCCATGCTCCTCCTTGTATCTTACATAATTAATATATCTAAATTCAGTATTGATTTCAATGCAGAGTCCCCGTCATGACAGTCTCATAAACACACTCAACGTGACTTCTAACGCAAAATAAGTTCTTGTACTCTTCATATAAGTTCGACTGATTTGATTCCATATGTATATATTGTAACAATTCTAATGAACGGTGCATATAGAGACGATGTTGATTATGTAAAATTGACATAAAAATAAAAAGAAACCCACAAATGTTTATTTATGAGCCAAAACGATTTGATGTAGTTTTATTGGTTAATGATGATTAATAGGAAATAAGCTGACTATATCACTTATTATCTGCATTGAATGTATTCATTTGATTTATTATTCCTTAATCAACCCCTTGTATCGATAAAAGCAACAGAACCCGAGAAAGCGTTCTGTTGCTGAGGAATTAAGTAAATAATCTTATAATCGCAAATGTCACACTGACCACTGTAACGATGATTGCGATGTTTAATAGTTTTCCGCCTTGTTCTTGTTGATATTTTTTGTATTTCGCACTACAAATAATACTTCCAACCCCAAATATTGGCATGATTAATGAGAGGACAATGAAAACCCAAGCCCAAACTTTTAATGTTTTTCCTGCTTCTTTCACTTTTTCTGCCATGTTTTTGCGCTCCTTATATATTTATTCTCCCGTATTTAGGAACAGGACACACCTGCCTACTCATTTAGGAATACACACGTGTGCCCGTTCCTATGAAGCAGTTATTTCACTCTTTTCAGTGAACCTTGTGCGTCTTTTTTGTAATGCAACTCATGTTTTTGATCTTTGAATTCATACTTCACTACTACTTGGTCGACGTCATCATTTCCAGAGAAAGGCATGGATGACATGCTGCCGATGAGCTTAGTCGGGAGGTCTACGTCTTCGTTGAAGTGAAGCGGCACAGTCAATTTTTTATCTTTCTTATCATAAACAACCTTTTTATGATCAATCTCAAATATTTTTACAGCTTCTAACTTTCTATCAGCTTTATGCAAATCGTTTTTTACAGAACCAGGAAGAGGATCCCCCTTCGCGCAACCCATTACGGTAACCATCAATAGGCATAAACTCATCAAACAAATTTTCTTCATAGTTTACTCCTTAGATTTAAATTGTTAAATAATGATTGAATAGAAGATTAACAAAATCAACGTCCCTAACGGTCTGAGTGTGATAAACGAAAATTTTCCTCTTCTAACTGCTAATACAATATCAATAATCAAATAAATAATTACCATTAAAAACAGGATAAGACCTATTGTGAAAATACCGCCTGCTAAATCATCTTTTAAAACGAGCGTTAACTTTAATTTAATCGCAATCATACAAACAATAGAGATAATTGCTGAAATAATACCTTTATACTTAGCTGAAGCAAGATTAATTTGAATACTTTCAATATCTTCATACTGTTCCTTAGTTACTGAATGTTCTGAGATAGGATCCATACTTCTTAGCTTCACTTTATAAGGACGTGTCCAAAACGATTTAATCGCCAACCATCCATATACCACTACACTTATAATGAGCACAAGTATGTAATTCTGTAATGAACTAAAACTAGGATTTACAAAGAAGAATGTAATCAAAAAGATTAACGCAGATATACCATAGGCAATCCATTGCAGTAATTTAGTACCTTCCTCATACATTACCGAAGTAATATACACCACGTAATACAAACCTGCCATTAAAATTAATAATAAATATGTCATATGTTTCTCCTACATTTCCATAACCTTTACTTTGATATCTCACCTTGCTAATGTTCAGGTTCAGCTAAAAATTCTACCTGTGTCGAGTTAGGCATGATTAGTGAATTTAGTTTCATTTAAATGTTCTTCCTCATTAAATTCAATAACTGCTAACATAGATTGATATAATACAATAGAACAAAAAACCATTGCTATAGTTCCTACAATCCAAATTTCAAATAAATCTATCCCTTTTCTTAAACCCAAAAAATAGTAAATATTATACATAGCAAAAACAGCGCTATACATAGCAAAAATATCGACTATAAATAAAACCAGAGCTTTTCTTTTCATGCTTTTATGATTCTTGGGTCTTCGAATTACATAAATAAAAAAAGTGGATATACTAACTAAAAGCATGAATAACCATATTATTACGAGATACCAAGGTGTCTCAGATATAGTCAATCCATAAAAATATTGAGCTCCCGACATCGCTAATGAGATTAATGTTAAACTTCCTAATATTTGCGGCATAGGGCTTCTTAACTTTTCATAAGCAGCATTCAATTTTAACTCATTCCTTTGAAAATCTAAGATTATTTTACATAAAATTGCTATTGATAAAATTTATTTAGTTATTTGTTATTTAAAAAATTCATCTGCATCTTCCAATTCGTAATTCGATAATACTTGGGTGTAATGTAT
>NZ_PZGG01000024.1 GCF_003043455.1 Staphylococcus simulans
GTATTAAATAGCTTTGTATCTATTTGTTTTAATCGTTCTATTACAACTTTATTTGGCAGTTTATATACATTGTTTTGACCGCTAGAAATAATGCTATATGAAGGATGAATTGTATTTAAAAATGTTTCACTGTTACTTGTTTTACTGCCATGATGACCAACTTTTAATATATCTATTTTAGGAACCTTATAATTCGATAATAATTTCTGTTCGTTTTTTACTGTCGCATCTCCAGTCGTTAAAATATTGTATGACTTTGTTTGTATTAAAGCCATAATCGAATGATCATTTAGATCAGCGCTTTGAGTAATTGCTGCGTTATAAAAAGTTATTTTATTTTCCCCTAGTTTTAAAGAAGAGATATTATTAACATCCAATAAAGTGGTTCTAAATTTATGACACATGTCGTTTAACTGCATTAATGCAGGTGTTGGGTAACTTTTAAAATTGACAATTAAATGTTTGATATGAACATGACTAATAATATAGTCCAACTCACCGATATGATCAGCATGAGGATGCGTAATAATAATATAATCTAAAGAGGAAATCCCCCTTTTACGTAATGTAGGCAGCACATGAAACTTATTGATGGAATGAGAAACATTAGTATGATTGAAATTAAATATCTCATTTTCATTTTGCGCTTTACCACCAGTATCTATTAAAACGCGTTGACGATTCTCAGTTTCAAATAAAAATGAATCTCCTTGTCCTACATTAAGTGCTGTGAATCTTAAATGCGGAATAGAAGTCGTATAAGTAATTAGGATACTTCCTAGTATAAAAACAATTGTACTATTTTTCATTTTGCCTTGTGTAATTAATGCCAACATCAATACGAGCCAAAACAGAGTACCTATTAATAAAGTATTGTTCATATCTCCTACAAACCATCTAAGAGTCGTTAAATTCTTAAAAATTGGAATTAAAAGCGTGTCATGCACCCAATAGGATATTTCTATCACTTTATTTAAGATAAGATTGGTATTAAAAAATTGATAATAGAAAAATGTGACGATAGCAATGGGAAATAAAATGAATGAATAAAAAGGTATAAATAAGAAGTTTGCGATAAAACCTATCCACTGTATTTGATTAAAATGAAAAGCGCTCACTAAAAAGGAACCAATTTGGGCAATCAATTTCATTACATACATAGATTGTATAGGCTTTATTTTTTTAAAAACTGGAGAACATAACATTATGAAAAAAGTAATTAAAAATGAGAACTGAAAACCAATATCTAGAACAATATCAGGATTTGTAATACATAAAAAGAGAAAAACAACCGCTAATATATCTAATAATGAGTGGTAAAACCTTTTAGGAAGTATCATCACTAAAGACATACAGAGTATTGCTCTTAAAGCACTCGGTGCAAAGTTAGTATAATAAGCAAAAATAAATAAAGTGAAAATAATAAAAGCTTTAGTAATAAAAAGAGGGATTGAGAAGCGATTAAAGATAAAGTAGAATATTGACGCAATAACAACAACATGTGAGCTGCTTACAGCTAATAAATGATAAATACCAATTTCTTTATCAAGTTCAATTGATTTTTGATCGATGTAACTAACGTCCCCTGTAATCATGGCATAAGTGTTTTGCCAATTTGGAGAATATTGTTTCAGTCGCATGAGAGAAAATGCTTTATGTCTTTCTATTATGGAATCAATAGAATTCGAGTCAATTTGAGAACAAGAATTAAGATTAATCTTTTTTGCTATTATTGAAATGGCATTATTAAAATCTGAATCGACTTTTATTTGCCCTTCTACATGACAACTCACGTTAGATGATAGCTTTTTAAAATCTTCAAATTGATTCTGGTGCTTTGGAAAATAAAAAAGTTTAACCGAATTTCCATATATCTTAGTATTTCCTTCAACATATTTATCGTTTTTAATTTTTATTTGAGTCATTTCAACACGACTATTAAAATATCTATGATTCTTAAACCACTGGAAATTTTGATTTGTTGATGAAATATGGCTAGTAAAAAACCAATAACTTATTATAGGTTGACATAATATCAATATGGTTAATAAATGGGTGAGTCTTCTTTTATAAATTATCAAAAATAATAAGCCAGCAAGTGCAAATGCAAGTGGCTTATTATATAAGAATAAGATGCCGTCTAAAAATGCAAGTGCAATATATATCAAATATGAATCACTTCTTTGTTAAAAATTCTGCAACTTGATCAGCATCAAATGGTATTTTTTTATATTCAATCCCTGATTGTTTCAGCAGTTTTAAAGCATACTCATGATTATGATAGTCTTTAGCATAATAAATCTTTTTAATACCCGCTTGAATAATGGATTTCGTACAGTTCAAACATGGGAAATGTGTAACATATATTGTGGCACCTTCAGTTGAAACACCTTGTTTCGCACACTGCAGAATAGCATTCATTTCAGCATGTATTGTTCTAATACAATGCCCATCTTCCATTAAACAACCTTCGTCAATACAATGTACTTCGCCTGCTACTGAACCGTTATAACCCCCAGCTATGATTCGATTATCTTTAACAATTGTGGCACCTACAGACAATCTAGTACATGTCGAACGAAGTGATAATAAATGGCTTTGAGCCATAAAGTATTCTTCCCATTTAATTCTTTCCACACTTTGAACCTCCTTTGTCTTATAGCAATACTATTTTATAACAAATCTGAACGGTAATAAATCATTATTGCTAAACTGTAAAATATTCTTTTAATTTCTCAAATGATTTTACCCCTATGCCTTTAACATTCTTTAATTGATCTACGCTGTTAAACGGTCCTTTTGTTTCTCTAAACTCTATTATTGCTTTTGCTTTAGATGGCCCTAAGCCGTTTACAGTAGTTAATTCATTTTCTTTGGCACTATTTAGATTTACCTTAGTTTGTGGTGATTTATTAGAACTTATTGCACTAGCATTATTGATACCAATACTAGTTGTAGAATTTTGACCTTTTTCAGGTATAAATATCATTTTTTGATCTGTTAGCTTCTCTGAAAGATTAATAGTTGTTAGGTCAGCCTTGCTTGTAAGCTTCGCTTTATTTAATACATCTTTGATACGTTGATTATCATTCATTTCATAAATATCAGGATGCTCAACAGCACCTTTGACATCTACTACAACTACTTTTGTTTTTCTATTCTTTTCACCATCTATATTTGCATCATTGCTAGCTTCTTTTCTTTTCGAAACATGCGGTTTATCCTTGTCGAACTGAGTACTACTTTTATTTTGTAGAATTGATTCAATCTCTTGATTGCTATTATTCAGATGCATATTGTATACAAAAAAGGCCATCACTATGAGTGCAACAATAGCTATCCAAGAGAAACGTTTATATTGATTATAGTAGTGCTTTAAGTTTTCTAGCATAAAAAATTCACTCCTTTATCAATTAAACGTACAAAGGAGTGAATTTACTTTATTTTTTTACAATGAAGAATAAGCGATCACTTTGTTCATCATGATTAGCAGTATCAAAATCATAAAATGTATTGATGTGATTAAAACCAACTTCTTTAAGCATATCAGTATATTCTTGTTCGCTAAATGTTCTTTGGTAGTGTTCTTCGTCAAAACGACGATACTTACCATCATCTTGACATTCAAAGAAAGTCATATAATGCCATACACTATTAGGTAAATCACCTTGTATTGCTTCCCATGCTAAGAAGATATGCTCTGTCTCATCAATATAGTTTTGGTTAGCAAATAAGGTATTCATTTTAAACACTGAGTGCACATCAAAGATAAATGTCCCGTCAGCATTTAAATGACGATATACATGCTTAAACGTCTTAATAACGCCACTTTGATCAGTAATGTAATTTAATGAATCACACAAGATAGTGATAACATCAAAATTTTGATTTAATTCAAATTCTGTCATATCACCTTCAATCCATCTTACTGAATCAGACTTTTTAGAAGCAACTGCAAGCATGTCACTACTTATGTCCATACCTGTAACGCTTTTAAAGTCTGTTAATATAGTCGTTAAACTACCTGTACCACAGCCGATATCTAATATGCTGTCACGCTTTGGTGTAGCTTTATGAATAATATCTAACCATTGGTCATAAGATTGATCTTGTGTAAGTTCATCGTAATACTGGCTAAAGCCTTCGTACTGACTCATTTAATAAGCTTCCTCATATGTTTTCATAGGCGCGTCTCTATAAAGCTTTTCGATATTATAGTAACCACGTTCATCTTTGTGGAAAATATGAACGATAACACCTGATAAATCTAATAAAATCCATCTTGCTTCATGAAGACCTTCAAACACTGAAACATTAATACCTTCTTTATCTGCTGCTTCTTTTACAGCTCTGCCGATTGCTTGTACTTGTCGTTCGTTATTACCATGACAAATAACAAAGTAATCCGCCATATCATGAATGCCTTCTAAATCAAGAGAAATAACTTCTTCTGCTTTTTTACTTTCAACTGCGTTAATCGCTATATCTAAAATTTGTTCTACTTGCATTTAATCATCCTTTATTCTTTCATCACTGAAATTATAGTAGTTTAAACAATCAATCGTCGCTTTGTACACGCTGATATCTTTACCAATTAAAAATAGCACTGTTCTTTTAGAAATTTCATAAATTGTTTGATCTAAGTTACCGGGTTTCTCTGCCATTTCTCTAATTTCTTCAACACCTGGTATTTCTCTTTTTGGTTCAATATAGTCTGCTATAAAAACCAATTTTTCTGTCTTTGTCATTTGTGCGCGACCAGTCGTATGATAATGAATGGCAGCTAATACTTCTTCATCAGTAATACCATACTTCTCTTTCATAATAACCGCACAGACTGGACCATGTAAAATTTCTGAACCATAACTTAATAAATCTGGATCTAAATTATGCTGGCCGACAATTTGATACATATATCCTAAATCATCATATTTTGAGTAGTCATGTAATACACCTGCTAATTCAGCCTTTTCCACGTCCCCTTTGTGGATTTCCGCTAAATGTTTAGCTGTTTCGGCTACTCTTAGTGAATGTTTATAACGCTTCTTTGGTAATTTTTCTTCGACTAGTTTGATAGCTTCTTCAATTTTCATATAATCGCTCCCTTCTGATATATGATTCAACCTGTCTAGGAACTAGAATTTGTATTGATTCACCTGATTGTACGCGATGACGTATCAATGATGAGCTGATATCAATTCTAGGTATCCTTACAGCTATCATTCCTTCTGCTACATCCTGTACTTCTTTTCCTCGATTAACCACTACAAATGTAACAATTTGTTTAAGTTCTTCAATGCGATACCACCGTTCTAATTGATCGTATTGATCTGTACCAATGATAAAGAAAAGATTTGAGTCGGGATGGGCAGATTTAAATGCTTGTAATGTATCATACGTATAACTTTGACCTTGTCGTTCAATTTCGTCTAGGCATACTTCACCGAAACCTAATTCTTCTGTAGCAATTTCTAACATCTTTAGACGATGTGATGTATTTAATTCAGAATTATGACTTTTAAGTGGTGACATATAACTTGGTAGAAATAAAAAACGATCTGGTTTTAATTGGTGATATACCTCACTTGCAACAGCCATGTGTGCTGTATGAATTGGATTGAATTGGCCCCCATATAATACAATCGACTGTGTCATTGATTATGGTAATTCGATTTGTTTATTTTCTTTTGATTCTTTGTATAAAACAATCATAGACCCAATCACTTGTACCAATTCACTTTTTGTTGCTTCACTTACAGCACGTGCAAGTTCGTTTTTATCATCCATATTATTTTGTAAGATATGGATTTTAATTAACTCTCTATTTTCTAAAATTTCATCCAGTTGCTCAATCATGTTCTCATTTAATCCTGCTTTACCAATTTGGAAAGTGGGATTCACATGATGGGCTTTGCTTCTTAAAAATCTTTTTTGTTTACCTGTCAGCATCTAATTTCTCCTTTTTAATTGTTCAATTACAGCAGTTTTCATCGCTTCTGTATCCGCTTCTTCCCCCGTCCATATTTTAAAGCTCTCAGCTCCTTGATTTACAAACATATCTAGACCATTATAAATCGGATTTCCTTTCGCTTCAGCTAATGCTAATATAGGCGTTTTAGCGGGTACATAGACAATATCACTAACGAGCGTATGAGACGCTAGGTTGTCTAACGAGATTACTACATCTTTATTTTTATTCATTCCAGCAGGCGTCGTATTAATCACAATATCAAATTGATTTAATGCTTTCTCAGCATCATCCAACGTCAATTGTTCAACAGTTAAATCCCAAGTATCAAATCTGCGCATAGTACGATTAGCAACAGTTAACGGTGCTTTAACAATAGCATCTAAAGCAGCTGCTAACCCTTTACTTGCACCACCTGCAGCAATCAATAATATTTTCGCATTTTCTAAATCAGGATATACTTCCTGCAGTCCTTTGACATAACCAATACCGTCAGTGTTATAACCGAACCAACGGCCGTTTTCAATTTTCACTGTATTAATCGCACCAATAGTTTGCGCATGGCTATCTATCTCATCCAGATAAGGAATAATACTTTCCTTATGCGGGATTGTGATATTAAATCCATCCAGCTGTTTTTCATTTATAATTTCTTTAATTAAATGAAAATGCTTAGGTGGAATGTTGAGTGCTTCATACGTGTCATCTCGATTTAACGCTTTAAAGTTAGCGTCGTGCATAATCGGAGATAACGAGTGGTCAATGGGATGACCGATTACCGCAAATTTCATACCTATCACCTGCTACATGATTGAATTTCTAAGTACAACATCGACTGATTTTGGAACTCTGACAATCACTTTAGCACCAGGGCCAATAGTAATAAACCCTAGTCCTGCTATCATGATGTCTTTCTTCTCTTTACCCGTTTCTAGGCGTACTGCTTTCATTTCATCTAAATTAAAATCATCTTTATTACTTGGTGGTGCTAATAATTTGCCAATTTGCGTACGCCATAATTCATTCGCTTTTTCAGTTTTAGTACGATGAATCGGCAAATTATTAGAGAAGTAACATACTAATGGGCGTTTACCGCCAGAAACATAATCGATACGTGCTAATCCGCCGAAGAAGAGCGTTTGTCCTTCATTAAGCTGATAAACACGTTGTTTTACTTCCTTATTCGGCATGATTTGTTTAAGTTCTTTTTCAGAAACATAATGCGTCATTTGATGATCTTGAATGACACCAGGTGTATCATACATAAATGATTGATCGTCTAACGGAATATCAATTAAATCTAATGTTGTCCCTGGGAATCGTGATGTTGTCACAACATTCTTTTCACCCACGCTTTGTTCAATCAATTTATTGATTAGCGTAGATTTTCCAACATTAGTTGTCCCTACAATATAAACATCTTCATGTTTACGATGTTGTTGAATCGCTTCTAATAAATCTTGGATACCATATCCCTTCTCTGCAGAAAGTAATACAACATCTTCAGCTTGTAAGCCATACTTACGTGCAGATTTCTTCAGCCATTCTTTAACGCGACGTTTGTTAATTTGTTTAGGTAACAAATCAATTTTATTCGCTGCTAGGATAACTTTTTTATTTCCGACAATACGTTTTAAAGCATTAATAAAAGAACCTTCAAAATCAAAGATATCTACAACATTGACGACAAGCCCTTTTTTATCTGCCAAATGATTTAATAAGTCTAAAAAGTCTTGGCTATCCATGCCGACATCTTGAATTTCATTATAATTTTTTAATCTGAAGCAGCGTTGACATATCACATCTTCTTTATGCAGATTGTGCGCTGGCACATAACCTGGTTTCTTTGGATCTTCAGCTTGTAGTGTTGCTCCGCATCCAATACATTTCGTTTCTGCCAATCAATTTTCCTCCCATTTAATATAGCCTTTTCTTTTATATCTGTGTAATAAACGTCTTTCAATAATTCGGTTGAATTTTGTGATAAAGCCATCTGTTTTTTTCACAGGTACAACCATAACTGTATACATACCACGTCGATTGCCGCCAAAGACGTCTGTCATCATTTGATCTCCAATCACTACAGTTTCCTCTGGTTTTAGTCCCATACGTTCTGAGGCATGTTTGAATGCTTTGCCCATTGGTTTTTTCGCTTCAAAAATATAGTTGACCTTAAGTGGTTGGCAGAAACTGGAAACTCTGCCTTGATGGTTATTTGAAACCACAGTTACTTTGATACCTTTTTCATTCAACATATTGAACCAATGAATGACTGCCGGTGTCGGGTCAGCTTCGTCCCAACCTACTAATGTATTATCTAAATCCGTTATAACACCTTTGATTCCATTTTCTGCTAATTGATCAAAATCTATTTCATGGATTGATTTTACATAAGCATTTGGCATAAAATTCCTACTTAAAATTCCCATTACTTTTATCCACCTTATCTTTATAATGATTTCAACATTTGTAATACAGTTTCACTAGATGTTTTCGCTGCTTCTCCTATGAATTCATCAAATGTAATATTTGCTTCGCCATTTGCTAAATCTGATACTGCTCTTGTGATTATAAACGGCGTGTTAAATTGATAACAAGTCTGTGCAATCGCTGCAGATTCCATCTCTACCGCCATAGCTTTAGGGAAATGTGCTTTTATATATTCACGTTGTTTCACTTCTCCGATAAAGCTGTCACCGCTGACAATCATACCTAAGCGACCAGTTAAGTTCTGCTTCTCAATTACAGCTTGTGCTAATTCTGCTAAGTTATCATCCGCTTCATACGCAATCGGCATATTCGGAATTTGTCCCAACTCATAACCGAACGCTGTCGCATCTGCATCATGATACATTGCTTCAGTTCCGATTAAGACATCACCGACTTGCAACGAATGATCTAACGCCCCTGCAGAACCTGTATTTAAAATTGCTTTTGGGGAGAATTGTTGAATAAGTAAAGCAGTAGATATACTTGCGTTAACTTTACCAATACCGCTTAACGTCAAGACGACTGCTTTATCATTGATCTTACCTTTATAAAATTTTACATGAGCAATGGTAATTTCTTCTAATTCTTCAATATGTTCTTTTAAAATCATTATTTCTTCTTCCATTGCACCAATGATACCTATCATGGTCATTTCCCCTTTCAAATTAACTATCAGTGATATTTTATCATAATTTGTCTAGTGCAACGACCAAAGTCATTGCGCAGCACAATAATCACATAAAAAAGGTTGGCGCCTTACTCTTGTCCATTTGAAGCAACCTTCAAACAAAAGTATCACCAACCCTTTGTCATTCATTTATAAGTAAGCACGTTCTGCTTCGGTTATAAATGATTATTGTGATTGAATATTAGTAATTTTTACTTTCATTTCTGCACCGTTTGGAAGAGGTACACGAACTTCATCTTCTAGGTGTTTACCGATTAAGCTTTTCGCAATCGGTGACTCGTTTGAAATTTTGCCATTAAATGCATCCGCTTCTGCAGACCCAACAATTTGATACACTTCTTCATCACCATCAGGAAGTTCAACAAACGTTACAGTTTTCCCGATTTGTACCACATTATTATCGCCTGTGTCTTCGATAATCAATGCATTACGAATCATGTGTTCAATACGTTGGATATCTTGTTCGATAAAACCTTGTTCATCTTTCGCTGCATCATACTCAGAGTTCTCAGATAAGTCCCCGAAAGAACGTGCAACTTTAATTTTTTCAACGACTTCAGGTCGTTTAACGGTTTTTAATTCTTCAAGTTCTTGTTCTAGTTTTTCAAAACCTTCTTGGGTCATTGGATATTGTTTTTGATTTTCCATATTTTCATCTTCCTTTACTCAAGTGTTACTGTTGATTTTGTATTAATGATTGGATTTTTGTCGTCATTATATCGATAGCAACTTTATTGCTGCCGCCTTCTGGGATAATAATATCCGCATAACGTTTCGTCGGTTCGATAAATTGATTATGCATTGGACGAACGACAGACATATATTGTTCAATGACAGATTCCATAGAACGACCGCGTTCTTTTGTATCGCGCATCAAGCGTCTTAAGATACGTAAATCTGCATCTGTATCGACATAAATCTTAACATCCATTAAATCACGTAATGTTTTGTTTTCTAGTGCAAATATTCCTTCTACGATAATAACATCTTTCGGTTGAAATGCAATGGTTTCAGGGCTTCTCGTATGATTGACATAATCATACGTCGGCACTTCTACTGGTATACCATTGCGTAAATCTATTAAGTTTTGTATCAATAAATCATTATCGAACGCAAATGGATGATCATAATTTGTTTGTAAGCGTTCTTCAAATGTTAAATGTGATTGGTCTTTATAATAGTAGTCTTGCGCAATTAATGCAACACTATGACCTTCTAAATTGTGCAGAATTTCGTTTGTGACTGAGGTTTTACCTGATCCAGATCCGCCTGCAATGCCTATAATGGTAGTGGCTTTCATTATCCTATTTCCTTTCGCATCATGTTGTTTGGATAAATATCATGATCAACTTTAAATTGAACAATTTGGAGTGGATGACGTGCACCATCTAATGCATTGCCTTCTTCGTCATAAATGGCTTCAACCACTTGTGTAAAGTTCTCAATTTCAGGGCCGAAAAATTCAATCTCTTGTCCAGGTTTGAAATGATTACGTTGTTGAATGGTCGCCATTTTAGTTTCTTTATCATAATCTAAGACTAAACCGCAGAAATCATAAGGTGTTTTCTTATTAGACTCATTACCGAACATTTGCTGTTGATAACCAGGTGTCCCTTCAAAGAATGAAGAAGCTGTATCTCTGTTGGCACATTTATCTAATTCCATCAACCACTCTGGTTTGATTTTAAAGTTGTCAGGATCTGCTGCATAAGCATCAATTACTTTACGATAAACAGAAACAACAGTCGCAATATAGTGAATGGATTTCATACGTCCTTCGATTTTAAGCGAATCAATACCGATATCCATCATGTTTGGAATAGATTCGATTAATTTCAAGTCTTTTGGACTCATCGCAAAAGGTACGACCTCTTCTTCTTTATAAAATAAATCTAAGTCTCCATCTTCATCGACTTCTAATAAATCGTAATCCCAACGACAACTTTGACAGCAGCCGCCTCGGTTAGAGTCACGTGCTGTCATATGATTACTTAACGTACAACGACCAGAATATGCGATACACATTGCACCGTGGATGAAAGCTTCGATTTCGATATCAACTTTATCTTTCATTTCTTTCATTTCCATAGCACCTGTTTCACGTGCAAGCACGACGCGATCTAATCCTTCTTCTTTCCAATACTCTACTGCTTTATAGTTACTTAGAGATTGTTGTGTTGATAAATGAATTTCAAGTTTAGGTGCAACGCGTTTGCATGTTTCAATAATGAGCGGGTCAGCCACAATAATGCCTGTTGCGCCTGTAGCTTCTAGATTTCTTAGATACCCTTCTAAGCCATCCATATTTTCATCATGCGCAATGATGTTGGTAGTCACATAAATTTTTGCGCCGTATTGTGCTGCAAAGTCCACGCCTTCTTTGATTTCTTCCATTGTGAAGTTATCAGCATTAGAACGGAGTCCGTATTCTTGTCCGCCTAAAAAGACTGCGTCTGCACCATAATGTACAGCAATTTTAAGTTTTTCCAAGTTACCCGCAGGTGCAAGCAACTCTGGTTTTTTCACTTGGCGTTTAGGTTGTGTTTTTACTTCTTTAACTTGAGTAACCAAGATTTTTCCTCCTTAATAAACGGTATGTTTGAATAAGAATCCTTCATCGAATGGTCGATGGTCTGGTTGAATAGCTTCAATCGGATCAACGAGCATGAATTTTTCATCTTCATAAGCTTCAGGGTCTTCATGATATAAATCAATGGCTTCTCTATATTGTTCTGTACATACATTGATATATTCTTCTGTATGTAACACACCATCAATTTTCAAACTATCGATACCCGCTTCAAGTAACGGCTCTAACTCTTCAATCAAGCAGATATCATTCGGTGACATAATATGTGTACCGTTATAATCTTCAAACACCGGATATTGATTTTCACGCTCTTCATCATATAACAATAAATCCTTGTTTGTTTCGTTACGTTTTATCTTCATTTGTCTGTCTTGGAAGGTATAGTAATTACCTAACAACATACGTTTTGATTGGAACATACATGTCATGCCATGTACTTGTACTTCGATCTCAACTTCAGCATGTGCTTTAATATTCAAGATTTCTTCTAAATTCAATTCACGCGCAAGTACTGCTCGTTTCGCACCGCGTTTACCCCAGTAGTTACATTGGAAGTAATTCGTCACTAACGCTTCAGCATCCCAATTTAAAGGAATTGGGTCTTGTTGTGCTTTGACATACATGACGACTGCCGGGTCTCCGAAGATGATGCGGTCTACTCTGATTTCATGTAAGAAATCAATATAATCTTCGACTGCATTCAGGTGATAGTTATGAAAAATACCGTTTACTGCAGCATAGGCTTTTTTGCCATGGGCATGAATTAATTCAACCGCTTCTCTCATCGCAGTACGATCAAATTCACCTGCTAAGCGCAAACCGAACTTTTGTTCGCCTATCACAAAAGCGTCAGCACCTTTTTCAATTAAAGTCTCAATATGTGCGACTGATTTAGGTGTCACGAGTAATTCTGTCATTTCGAGTCTCCTTTTACGGCTATTGCTAAACCGTCTTCTATATCTAAAAAGTTTGTTTGATATGCTTCGTTGTCATTTAACCATGCGTTGAACTTTTGAATTTTCTTTACCATTTGTTTAATGTTTCTGCTGCGTACAATGTCAATATCAGCTACAAAATCGTGATATAAAATATTATCAATCACAACAAGTCCGCCAGATCGCAGCAACGGTGTATACAATTCAAAGAATTTCTTCGTTTGTGCTTTTGCTGCATCAATAAATATCATATCGAATTGTTGATCAGCTACTTCGTCATACGTTTCTCTCGCATCTCCATAAATCATATGAATTTGGTTTTGATAACCAAATTGTTCGATATTTTGTTTCGCTTGTTGATACATGTTTTCATCACGTTCTATGGTCCATATCTGCACAGAAGCATCCACAGACGCAAAATGCATGGCACTATAACCAATAGCGGTACCGATTTCTAAAATACGCTTAGGCTGATGGATGCGTATCAACTGTTTAATCATATCTAATGATAAAGGATGAATAATCGGTACCTCATGTTCTATCGCATAAGGTCTTAATGTTTCTAATGGATGGGAATGCTTTTGTGTCAACGCAACTAAATAACTTTCATTTTTGCTCATAGTTCTCTTCCTTTATCCATACAATGTACAAAAGAATAAAAATAAATCAGTCGCAGTTTGACTGATTCTTATATCGCTGTTGCACATATCATTATTTAACTTTACATATTTTACCATAAAACCTATTGAATATTAAGTACTCAGAATGAATATCTGTAAAATACTTTTTTGATATACGAACAAGGTTTCGTTTTTGATGCATGAAAAAAGCGGAGGTTAGCCCTCCGCTTCATAATTGCTCATTTATTCCATTTCAGTGTTTACGATTTCTTCAATCATGTCCCACTCTTCTTCAGTTTCAACTGGTAAGAATTTACCGCCGTCACCTGATTCATCTGGGACATTGATCATTGGAATTAATTCAATCATATCATCATCGTCTGAAGTTTCGCCTTCTTCAGCTAAAATGACATATTCTTTGTCAAATTCAGGATGATAAAATTCTAATACTTTACGATAAAGTACCTCATTACCTTCTTCATCGAATAAAGTTAATAACTCTTCATCGTTATTGATTTGTAATTCCGCTTCTTGGTTTTGATTTTTCTCTGACATAAATAACGCTCCTTTTACGGTAAATTAAAGTGAATCTAAATAGCCTTGCAAGATAAACACAGCAGCCATTTTATCAATAACTTTGCTGCGTTTTTTTCTAGAAACATCTGCTTCTAACAATGACCTTTCAGCTGCCATTGTACTTAGGCGCTCATCCCACATTACCACTTTAATATCTGGTAATGCTTCAAGGAGTGCTTCTTTGTATTTTAACGAAGCTTCGCCTCTAAATCCAATAGAATTATTCATGTTCTTCGGTAACCCTATGACGACAGTATCTGCATCCTCTTGTTTTATGATAGCTGCCAAGCGGTCTATACCTAATTCATTTTCTTCTTCATTGATTCGGAGTGTATCTAAGCCTTGAGCAGTCCAACCCATTAAATCGCTCACAGCAACGCCGACTGTTTTGCTGCCAACATCTAATCCGATAATTTTATGTGATAACATCTATTATTCTTTATCTGAGACCTTTAAATAATAAGAAACAAGTTCTTCCATGATATCATCACGATCGATACGTCTGATTTGATTTCTTGCTTCATTATGACGTGGAATATATGCAGGATCTCCTGAAAGTAAATATCCTACTATTTGGTTAACTGGATTGTAACCACGTTCTTCAAGGGTACGATACACATTAGTCAGCACGGATTTAACATCATCTTTTGGTACTTCTTCAATATTGAAACGCATTGTTTTATCAAAATTGTTCATTTTACTACACACTCCTTCTACTATAGTAGGCTGATACATTCTCTATTCTACATGAGAGTGCAAGGAGATTATAGTGATTTAATGTAGTTTTTAATGAATTGTAATGCATCTGTTATCTTACTTGGCTCACTGCCGCCGCCTTGTGCCATATCTGGACGGCCGCCGCCTTTACCGCCGACAACGGGTGCCATTTCTTTGATAATATCGCCTGCTTTGACTTTATCAGTCTCTGATTTCGGTACAGTCGCAACTAAAGCAACTTTACCGCCGACATCACTTGCTAAGATAATCACTGCATCTTGAAGTTTAGATTTGAAATCATCCATTGTTTGTCTTAATGCTTTTGCGTTGTCTGCTTCTACTTGCAACGCTAAGACTTTCAAACCATTGATGTCTTCAACTTGATCATCTAAGCTGCCCATTTTAAGTGCAGTGATTTCTTGATTGCGTTGTTCTAATTGCTTATGCAATTGTTTTTCGCTGTCAATCAAGTGTTCGACTTTTTCAGCCACTTGTGTATCATCTTTGGCTTTCACTAATTGTTTTACGTCGTTGAATTTATCTTGAATACCTTCTAGATATAAGAATGCTGCTTTGCCTGTTAAAGCTTCAATACGTCTGACACCTGCACCAGTACCTGATTCGCTGACAATTTTAAACAGACCGATTTCTGATGTGTTTTGAACATGGATACCGCCGCATAATTCAATTGAGAATGGTTTCATATCTACGGCACGTACAATATCACCATATTTTTCACCGAATAGTGCCATTGCTCCTGACGCTTTCGCTTCTTCAATCGGCATTTCTTTGATTGTAACGTTGATGCCTTTCCAAATTTGTTCGTTAACGCGACGTTCAATTTGTTCTAACTCTTCTTTCGTCACTGGACCAAAATGAGAGAAGTCGAAGCGTAAACGTTCACCTTCAACAAGTGAACCTGCTTGGTTGACATGATCGCCTAGTACTTCTTTAAGTGCTGCATGCAATAAGTGTGTCGCACTGTGGTTTTTCGTAATCGCACGGCGTTCTTCATGATTTACAGAAGCATCAACTTGTGCACCTGTAGTCACTTGACCGAATTGAACGACACCTTTATGCAAGTTTTGACCATTAGGCGCTTTTGTAACTTCTGTGACTTCAATTTCAAAGTTTTCGTTGCCGACTGTACCTTGGTCAGCCACTTGTCCACCTGATACAGCGTAGAATGGAGTTTGTTTTAAGATGAAGAAAACTGTTTCACCAGCATCTGCTTGTTCTACCGCTTCACCATTATAAATTAAGTCTGTCAACTCAGTTTGATAATCCGTATGCGTATAACCGACAAATTCACTCTCTGTTGTGATATTTTTTAACACTTCACTTTGAATCTGCATTGATTGTGAATTTTGACGTGCTTGACGTGCACGGTCTCTTTGTTGCTGCATTTCTGATTCGAATGTCGCCATATCGACACTTAAGCCTTCATTCCCAGCAATTTCTTCAGTCAATTCAACTGGGAAGCCATACGTATCATATAACTTGAACGCATCTTCACCTTTGATGATTTTATCGCCGTTTTTTGCTGTTTTAATAAATTGATTTAAAATTGCTAAACCTTCTTCTAGTGTTTCGTGGAAACGTTCTTCTTCAGATTTAATAACACGTTTAATGAAGTCTGCTTTTTGTTTTACTTCTGGATAGTAAGGTTCCATAATGTCCGCTACTGTATCCACAAGTTCATACATAAATGGTTTGTTGATATCTAATGATTGGCTGAAACGTACTGCACGGCGTAATAAACGACGTAACACGTAACCGCGACCTTCATTTGCTGGTATAGCACCGTCACCAATAGCAAATGCAATGGTTCTGATATGGTCAGCAATCACTTTAAATGCGACATCTTGCGTTGCATCTTCTTGGTATTTCTTACCTGAAATTTTTTCAACTTCTTCAATAATTGGAATAAATAGGTCAGTTTCGTAGTTCGTACGCACATTTTGTGCGATAGACGCCATACGTTCTAGACCCATGCCGGTATCAATGTTTTTATTTGGAAGTGGTGTATACGTGTGATCAGGATTATGGTTGAATTCACTGAATACTAAGTTCCAAACTTCAAGATAACGTTCATTTTCGCCACCTGGATACATTTCTTCTGCTGGATCATCTTGACCATACTCTGGACCGCGGTCATAGAAGATTTCTGTATTAGGACCTGAAGGGCCTTCACCGATATCCCAGAAGTTGCCTTCAATACGGATAATGCGGCTTTCATCTAAACCAATAACATCATGCCATAAATCGAATGCTTCCATGTCTTCAGGGTGAATCGTCACGTATAATTTTTCGGGTTCCATGCCCATCCAACGATCACTAGTTAAGAATTCCCAAGCAAATTCAATTGCTTCACGTTTGAAATAATCACCA
Organism: Staphylococcus simulans; assembly: GCF_003043455.1. Taxonomy (GTDB): domain Bacteria; phylum Bacillota; class Bacilli; order Staphylococcales; family Staphylococcaceae; genus Staphylococcus; species Staphylococcus simulans_A. The sequence continues at coordinate 16,976 of NZ_PZGG01000024.1, forward strand.
ATAGAGAAGTTTCCTAACATTTCAAAGAAAGTATGGTGACGTGCAGTAAAACCAACGTTTTCAATGTCGTTTGTACGAATCGCTTTTTGCGCATTCACAATACGTGGTTTTTTCGGAATTTCTCGTCCATCAAAGTATTTCTTCAATGTCGCAACCCCTGAGTTGATCCATAATAATGAATCATCATCAATTGGTACTAAAGGTGCAGAAGGTTCGACCATATGTCCATTTTCTTTAAAGTAATCAATGAAATTTTGTCTGATTTCACTTGCTTTTAATTGCTTCATAAATAACTCACTCCTAATCTACATATTTAAAACATTGCCGTATGTGTTCTTTCGCAAAATAAAAATGCATCCATCCTCAAAGGGACGAATGCATCGCGGTACCACCCTAGTTATGCAGCAAATTTTACTGCATCACTCTTATTCTTATACGGACTGACATAAAGTAGCGTTCAGCAAAGTTTGCGATACCTTTCACCACCCGGTACCTCTCTGATGCATGACTTTTGCTTACTCGGCTTTATGCGAATTAATTTTATTTTAGTCTGACAGACTTTAAAAGTCAACATATATCATACTTCACACAACACTTTATTCATGGTTAAAGGTATAGGGTGTGACCTTGCCCATACCGATCATCGGGTCAATTTCATAAATTGTTGCTTCTGTTAATTCGACTAATTGCTGTGATGGTGCTGATTGCGTTTGATTCTCAACTTTTGTTTGGTTGGTCTCGTCATTCGCTTCACCTTCAGTTCCGAAATAATCTCTTAACAGTTGCGCAAGACGTGTCATACGAACTTGCCCATGTGTCTTCATACCAATATCAAACGCTTGGCTGTCACCTAGGAAAACTAAAGATTGTTTTGCACGTGTCAAACCTGTATAAATAATCGGTCTCTGCAACATGCGATAATATTGTTTCACAATCGGCATAATGACTATCGGAAATTCTGACCCTTGTGCTTTATGAATAGACGTACAATACGCATGTGTTAATTCCATCATATCTTGTTTCGTAAAGGTAATTTCATTACCTTCGAAATCAACGACAAGTATATCTTTATTTAATTCGTTTTCTCGAGCCCAGAAAATACCGACAATCACACCAATATCGCCATTAAAGATATTGTCATTCGGGCGGTTTACAAGTTGTAAGACTTTATCACCTTTTCTAAAGACCGCTTCTCCAAACTCAATCTCTCTCGCATCCTCTGCCTTAGGATTCAAGATATCTTGTAGCACTTTATTCAAACGCTTAATCCCAGCACTGCCGCGATACATCGGTGCTAAGACTTGAATATCGCTCATATCATAACCTTTTTTAACCGCAGAGCTCACAACTTTATTAACCACATCTGGGATTTGTTCAGCTGTACATGGAATAAAGCTGCGGTCATGGAAACGTTCTGTGATATCTATCGGCTGACCTAATTTCATTTTATGTGCCAATTCAATAATACTAGAACCATCTTGTTGACGGTAAACTTCAGTAAGATTGACACGTGGAATCACTTTCGCATCAATCAAATCTTTAAACACTTGTCCTGGACCGACTGAAGGCAGCTGATCTTCATCTCCGACTAAAATAATTTGCGCATCAATCGGTACCGCATTTAAGAATTGATGGAACAACCAGGTATCTACCATCGACATTTCATCAATAATGATTAACTTTGCGGTAATTTCATTTTCTAACACGTCTTCAGGTTTGGTATCCTGGCTCCAACCGATTAAGCGGTGAATGGTCATCGCTTCAAGTCCTGTAGATTCTTGTAAACGTTTGGCTGCACGTCCTGTCGGTGCGGCAAGCGCAATTGGATAATCATCTTCTTGGTAATCATCATACGACAATGATAAACCGTGTGTTTCAGCATAGAGTTCAACGATGCCTTTAATGACAGTAGTTTTACCTGTACCAGGGCCTCCTGTCAATAACATCACTTTAGAATTGATGGCTGTCTCTAAAGCTTCTTTTTGAGAAGACGCATAGCTGACTTCATTCATCTCTTCTATTTCACCAATATTCATTTGTAAGTCAGATTGTTCGATATTCTCTAATTTGGATTGATGCGATGCGATACGGTACAGATTCTGTACACTTTTGACCTCTGAATAATATAAGCTTGGTATGGACAGTGTTTCATCCGCTTCAACCAACTTACTTTCTTCGGTCAATTCAAGTATCATTTTCTCTAACATACTGATATCTATTGTTTGTTCATAACCCTTGCTTAACATTTCAAGAGAGGTTTCTAATACATAATCTTTAGGTAGAAATGTATGCCCTTGTTTAATACACTCTTCTTCTATTGTATAAAGCAGCCCAGCTTTTAAGCGCTCTGGCGCATTATATTCTATGCCTAAATTTTTAGCTAAGGTATCTGCTTTTTGGAAACCAACGCCACGCACATCATAAACGAGATCGTATGGATTTTTCTCAATCGTTTGTAAAGTATCGCTTTGATAGACTTGATAGATGCTCATCGCTAATTTTGGACCGAAGCCTAAATCGTGTAGTCTAATCATAATTTTTTCTACTTCTTGGTTACTATAAATTTGATCAGCGATTTGACTTTGTTTCTTTTTAGATAAGTTGGGCACATCTTCTAATACCGAACGATCATCTAAAATTTTATTAATAGTATTTTCACCGAGCGTATTTACGATATTTTCCGCTGTTTTCTTACCGATTCCTTTAAATAAATCACTGGATAAGTAGCTGATTATCGCATCTTTGGTTTGTGGTACTTCTTTCTCAAACGTTTCTGCTTTTAATTGTTTACCGTATCTCGGATGTGTCACAGCTTGACCTTTGAAGGTATATACATCGCCTTCAGCAATTTCAGGAAAGAACCCCACAATTGTAGGCATATTATCAAAATCTTCATTGGTTTCAATCGGATCTACTTTTAGAACGGTATAAAAATTGTCTTTATTTTGAAATAAGATTGCTTCTACTGTTCCTTTGACCATCGAATAGTCAAACAATGTAGGGTTCTCCAAATTTATTCCTCCTCTGCATCAAATTGGGTGAATGTTTTAAGTGCATGCTGACTTAATAAATGTTCTGGATCAATCTCTATTGCTTTTTCAAAGTATGGGATTGCTTCATAGATTTCTTCAGTAAACATATAACCCGCTAAACCACGGTTATATAATGCGTCTGTATGTTTAGGATTTATAGTTAACACGGTATCTAATTGTTTAACAGCTTGATCAAATAGTTCCAAATGGCATAGGACTAAGCCATATTGGAATTGAATTTCTTCATCTTGATTTTGATCAAGTTCTGCAGCACGCATAAGGAAAGGTAATGCAGATTTATAGTCACCTAAGTTATTAAATGACATCCCTATCATATAATTGGTATCCGCTTCATCGACACCTGTTTGGAGTGCTTGTTGATAAAGTTTAATCGCATCATTATAACTTTCCGCATTATAATAAACATTTGCTAAATTATAATAAATTGCACCGTTATTCGGATCGATAGTTAAGGCTTTTTGGAAAAATTTCTCAGCTTTTTCTACTTCACCTGCTTCCGCAAGTAAAATACCTGAATTAATGTAGTTTTCAATATCTTCAGGATGTGCATCAATATTTTCAAACAGTGCTTTTAACGCTGCTTCAAATTGACCTTCTTTAATTAACTGATAAATTTCTTCTTGTTTCATACTTAGTCCTCATTTCTTTCTTATTCAACTCTTTATTTTATCAGAAAAACTTGAAACTATGTAAAAAAGAGACTAGGAAAATCCTAGTCCCTGATTAAAAATCAGACAACATATGTGAGTTGGCCTTCATTTTTATAAACATCATCAATCGTTGCGCCGCCTAAGCAGACTTCACCATCATATAATACAACGGCTTGTCCAGGTGTAATCGCACGTACAGGTTCATCAAAGTCTACACGAATTTGGTCTTCACCGATTTGTGTGACAGTAACACCTGTATCTTTTTGACGGTATCTGAATTTCGCAGTACAGCGATACTCTTGTGATAAATCGATATCATTCACAAGTGAAACGTCAGAAGCTATCAGATAGTCGCTGTACAATGCGTCATGATGGAAACCTTGTTCAACATATAACACATTATCTTCTAGATTTTTACCGACTACAAACCATGGATCTCCATCGCCGCCGATGCCTAAACCATGACGTTGGCCAATTGTATAATACATTAGACCACCATGTGTACCCATTTTTTTACCGTTTAATGTACGCATATCTCCTGATTGCGCTGGTAAATAATTAGATAAGAAATCTTTGAAGTTGCGTTCACCGATAAAGCAGATGCCTGTTGAATCTTTTTTCTTCGCAGTGGCTAAATCTTGTGCTAACGCAATTTCTCTCACTTCTGATTTTTCCATCCCGCCTAGTGGGAACATCACTTTTGAAAGTTGTTCGTGTGTCAGTTGGTTTAAAAAGTACGTTTGGTCTTTATTGTTGTCGACCCCACGTAACATTTCAACTGAACCATCTTCATTACGTCTTACTTGTGCATAGTGACCTGTTGCGACGTAATCCGCACCCAGTTTCATCGCATGGTTTAAAAACGCTTTGAATTTAATTTCTTTATTACACATCACATCAGGGTTTGGTGTACGCCCTTTTTTATATTCATCCAGGAAGTAAGTAAAGACTTTATCCCAGTATTCTTTTTCGAAATTTACCGCATAGTACGGTATACCGATTTGGTTACAAACAGCGATTACATCGTTATAATCTTCTGTCGCAGTACAAACGCCATTTTCATCAGTGTCATCCCAGTTTTTCATGAAAATACCGATGACGTCATAACCTTGTTCTTTTAGAAGATAGGCAGTCACTGAACTGTCTACACCACCAGACATCCCTACGACAACACGAGTATCTTGGTTGCTCATGCTTATTCCTCCTTAAATTTCAAATAAATTTTTTGTATTTCTGCCACGATATATTTAATTTCACGCTCAGTTGTTAATTCGTTGAAACTGAAGCGGATAGATTGTTTTGTTCTTGGATCATTATCACCATACATCGCCGCTAAAACGTGTGATGGTGTAGTTGAACCTGCAGTACATGCAGAGCCTGATGATACAGCAATATTTGCTAAATCAAGCAATGTCAACATCGTTTCTACATCGATGAATGGGAAGTACAAGTTTAAGATATGACCTGTTGTATCTGTCATTGAACCATTCACTTCAAATGGAATACTGCGTTCTTGCAAGTTAACTAAAAATGTTTCTTTTAAATTCATTAAATGAATGTTGTTTTCGTTACGATGTTCTGTTGCTAATTTCAACGCTTCAGCCATACCGGCAATCTGCGGTACATTTTCTGTCCCAGCTCGACGTTTTGTTTCTTGTTCACCGCCAAGTTGCGAAAATTGAATAGGTGTCTTCGGTTTTACTAGTAAAGCACCCACACCTTTAGGTCCACCGAATTTATGAGCTGTAAGGCTCATTGTATCAAATTTAAAATCATCAAATTCAATCGGCAGATGTTCGACTGATTGTACAGCATCAACATGTAAATAAGCATCATGTGCTTTGACAATGTCTTCGATATCATACATCGGCTGTACTGTACCTACTTCGTTATTTACAAACATGATAGAAACAAGAATGGTTTCATCAGTCATCGCCGCTTTCAATTGTTCTAAATCAACAATTCCTTCACGATCTACATCTAGATACGTAACAGTAAAACCTTCACGCTCTAATTGTTCGAATACATGTAAGACAGAATGATGTTCAATTTTTGATGTAATTAAATGTTTTCCTTTATGTTTATTAGCATACGCTAACCCTTTAATCGCTGTATTATTAGATTCAGTCGCACCACTTGTAAAAATCACTTCATTAGGTGTTGCGCTTAGTAATGACGCAATCGTTCTGCGTGATGCATCTAAATATTGTCTGGCATCTCTACCTACACGATGAATGGATGAAGGATTGCCATAATGCTTCGCATACAATTCCATCATCTTATCAATTACTTCTTCTTTTACTGGAGTTGTTGCTGCATAATCTGCATATACTTCCATTTGTCAGACACTTCCTCACAATTTTATCAATGTTCCAATTCTAGCACCAACACTACAATTTTTCTAGTACTCTGTTCCACAAATATTATAACATGCAAAGCACATGCTTTAAGCAATAAAATTCTTTCTAATATATGTCCTTGTTATAATTAATATATCATTCAAAACGAGGAGGTCTTTATGTGAGTGAAATTAAAGTTTCTGCACTCAACTTAGTACCTGTTAAATCAGGTGAAGATGAAAAGCAAGCCATCGACAACATGGTGGACTTAGCGCAACATCTAGAGGGATTAGGATATGAACGATATTGGATTGCAGAACATCATAACGCACCGAACTTAGTAAGTTCTGCAACTGCGTTATTGATTCAACACACACTAGAGCATACAAAACAAATCCGTGTCGGTTCAGGTGGTATTATGTTGCCGAACCACGCACCGTTAGTAGTAGCTGAACAATTCGGTACATTAGAAACAATGTTTAACAACCGTGTAGATTTAGGTTTAGGACGTGCGCCGGGCACTGATATGATGACAGCGAGCGCATTACGCCGCGATCAACATAATGGAGTTTACGCATTCCCTGAAGAAGTAGCACAACTTCAAAAATACTTCGGACCAGAAAATCAGCAAGGTTACGTACGTGCTTACCCTGCTGTTAATAAAAACGTACCGTTATATATCTTAGGTTCTTCTACTGACTCTGCACATTTAGCTGCAAGAATGGGCTTACCTTATGTATTTGCTGGTCATTTCGCACCGCAACAAATGAGAGAAGCTATGTCTATTTATAAAGAATTATTTGAACCGTCTGATGTATTGGATAAACCTTATATGATTGTATGCTTAAATGCGATTGTTGCTGAAACAGATGAAGAAGCTGAAAAATTAGCAACGACTCTAGCACAAGTCACTGTCAGCATTACACGCGGTAGAATGGAACCGTTGCAACCGCCAATTGATAATTTAGCAGATGTATTGACTCCTGCAGAATTACAAATGGCTAGAGGCCGTTTAGGTGTTTCATTAATCGGTTCAGAAGAAACGGTTAAACAACAAGTTGAAAAATTCAAAGATATTTATGGTGAATTTGATGAGTTAATGGCAGTCAGCTATATTTATGACCAAGATAAACAAAAAGAATCATTTGAACGCTTGCAACGTGTGATGCAACAAGTGAACAAGTAATTGCATTTGAATTGATATATTATTTTGATTCAAACAAAAATAACGGGCAGAACCCTTTAAGTGATTCTGCCCGTTAATTCTGTTTATTAAATGATAATTATTTATTATCTTTACTGAATTTATCTTTTAATTTACCTGCTGCATCTTTTGCTTTATCTGCAGCATCGTTGATTTTTTCATCAACTTTACCTGAAGCTTTATCTGCTTTACCTTCATTTTCTAATTTCTTATTATCAGTAGCATTGCCTACTGTTTCTTTAACGTTACCTTTTGCTTGTTCTAATTTGTCTTCGCCTTTGTTTGCCATAATCGATTCCTCCAATTATTTCAAATCTAGTTATGTTATATAATTACCACTTGTGAAATTCTATAAACATCAAAGGCTAAAGAATTAAAATGCAGCTCAACCCATAAAGTTGAACTGCATTAATTATTAAATATAGAACATGTAATTATCACGTTTATCTGAATCATTAAATTCTGCTAAATACTTTAACGTCGTGCCATCCAACACTTCTCTGACTGCATCTCTCATGCGTAACCATAGTTCTTGTTGTGCTGGCGGTTCTGAATCTATACTTTCAACGAATGAAATCGGACCTTCAAGCAGGCGAATAATGTCTCCGGCTTTAATTTCATCAGCTGGGACACGGAGTTGGTATCCACCTTTAGCACCGCGCACACTTCGAATCAATCCGGCATTTCTTAAAGGTCCTACTAATTGTTCTAGGTATAGATCACTTAATTTATTTTCTTCTGCAATAGTTTTTAACGATACGCAACCTTGACCTTCCCTCTTAGCAAGAGAAATCATTAAGGTTAAGCCGTATCTCCCTTTTGTTGAAATTTTCATTTTATTACCTCGCTTAATCCGATTTTATTTTATTCAATTCTAGCATTTTTTACGTTAATATAGTAATAGAAAGGTGTGACTCTATCTTGACTAACGAACCTTTAGCATCTAGAATGCGTCCGCAGAATCTAGATGAAATTATATCTCAGCAACATTTAGTTGGTCCTAAAGGTATCATCAGAAGAATGGTTGAATCTAAACGACTGACTTCAATGATTTTTTATGGACCCCCTGGTATTGGAAAAACCAGTATTGCGAAAGCTATCGCAGGTTCCACACAATTTAAGTTCAGACAATTAAACGCTGTTACAAATACCAAAAAAGACATGCAAATGGTGGTTGAAGAAGCAAAAATGTCTGGTCAAGTTATTTTATTACTTGATGAAATCCACCGTTTAGATAAAGCTAAACAAGATTTCCTATTACCTCACTTGGAGAATGGGAAAATTGTACTCATTGGTGCGACTACTTCTAATCCATATCACGCCATTAATCCAGCCATACGTTCTCGTGCACAGATCTTTGAACTCTATCCGCTAACGGAAAAAGATGTTGCTGTGGCGTTAGAACGTGCTCTGAAGGATGAAAACCGAGGACTCGCCTCTTATCATGCGACAGTAGATGATGGCGCTATGCAATACTTCTCTACACAAAGTCATGGTGATGTGCGTAGTGCTTTAAACGCTTTAGAACTCTCTGTATTAAGCGCTAAACCTGATGAGAATGGCAAGATTCATGTTTCTTTAGAAGATGCCAAAGACTGCATGCAAAAAGGCAGTTTTGTCAGTGATAAAGATGGTGACATGCACTATGATGTCATGAGTGCATTCCAAAAATCAATCCGTGGCAGTGATACCGATGCTGCATTACATTATCTTGCACGACTGATAGAAGCGGGAGATCTCCCTACTATCGCAAGACGGTTGCTTGTTATCAGTTATGAAGACATCGGCTTAGCTTCACCCGGTGCAGGACAACGTACATTAGCTGCGATTGAATCTGCAGAACGTTTAGGGTTCCCTGAAGCACGCATTCCACTGAGCCAAGCAGTTATTGAACTTTGCTTATCTCCTAAATCAAATTCAGGTATTAAAGCTATTGACGCTGCTTTATCGGATATTAGAAAAGGTCATGTCGGTCAAGTTCCTAATCATCTTAAAGATGGTCACTATAAAGGTGCCAAAGAATTAGGCCACGCGATTGGTTATCAGTATCCGCATAATTCCGAAAATGGCTTTATTCCACAACAATATCTGCCAGATAAACTCAAAAACAGACAGTACTACCATCCTAAAACTACATCAAAAACTGAACAGCAGTTTAAACAAATCTATGACAATATCACTAAGCAACAAAACAAACGTTGATGAAGGTTGATACTAGAATCGTAGCTTTCTACGATTCTATATCAGCTTTTTTATTTTTGATTTTTATCTTTAATTCTAGTGACAGGAATATCTTTTAACACATCGTTAATGACATAACTTGCACAAATTAAGCCGACTACACTTGGCACAAAAGCATTTGAAGATGGTGGAATTTGACCTTTACGCGTTGCCGCATTCTTATCACCGACTGTTTCTTTGACATCTTCTCTAATCACAATTGGGCTTTCATCTGAAAAGACAACAGGAATCCTTTTTTAATGCCTTCTTTTTTCAATTTTTGTCTGATAATTTTAGCAATAGGATCTGTATTCGTTTTAGAAATATCAGCGATTTGGAATCGTGTTGGGTCTGTTTTATTTGCGGCCCCCATACTAGAAATAATTTTTATGCCGCGTTTCAAACACTCTTTCATCAGATGTACTTTATAAATAATTGTGTCACTTGCATCAATAATATAATCAATATCATAATCATTAAACAGTTGTTCATACGTTTCTTCTGTATAGAACATATGTGAAGAAGTTACTTTACAATCTGGATTGATTAATTTGATGCGTTCTTCCATCAACGTCACTTTACTTTGACCAATTGTCGTAGTCAATGCATGTAATTGACGGTTTACATTTGTAATATCCACATCATCTTTATCAATTAAAATAATATGGCCGATGTTAGTACGCGCTAATGCTTCTGCCGCAAAAGAACCAACGCCCCCAACGCCTAGTACCGCAACAGTTTGTTGCTTTAATAAATCTAATCCCTCTTTACCATATGCCAACTCATTACGTGAAAATTGATGTTTCATCAAATCTATACTCCTTTTGTCTAACTTTACTACCATATATCATTATAACAAATTTAGATAATATTATTTCTTAAAAAATGCTAAAATTTGAAATGAAAATAAAAAAATACGCAGGACCAAAGTCCTGCGTACGATAGAATCCGTTGTACCGTAGTTATTAGAGCTTGATCATTTTGGCCTGCTAATTACAGGTGGGTGCCCTGTTTCTTGTTTTGCAAGTCCTCCTTAAGAGGCGTGTGCGCTGCAAGAAAACCTATTGGGCTCCCTGATCAAAGAGTGTTAGGTCAAAATACATACAGCAAACTACGAGTATTTCAGACGACTATCTTATACTTAGATATTACCACATAAAACTTTAAATGCAAATATAAACACTCTCAAAGTGTAATTTTTCTTTTAGTGACGGATACGTAATGCTAATTCCTCTAATTGTTTATTAGAAACTTCGCTTGGTGCTTGTGTCATTAATGATACAGCTGAAGCAGTTTTAGGGAATGCGATTGTATCACGTAAGTTTGTGCGGCCAGTTAATAGCATCACGAAGCGGTCTAAACCTAAAGCGATACCGCCATGTGGTGGTGCACCATATTTGAATGCGTCAAGCAAGAAGCCGAATTGATCTTGCGCTTCTTCTTTTGTGAAACCTAAAACTTCAAACATTTTTTCTTGAATATCACCGTTGTGAATTCTGATTGAACCGCCGCCTAATTCGTAACCGTTTAATACGATATCATACGCTTTAGCTTGTGCGTTTTCTGGTTCAGAATCTAATTTATCTAAATCTTCATCTTTAGGTGATGTAAATGGATGGTGTGCTGCTACATAGCGTTTTTCATCTTCATCATATTCAAGTAATGGCCAATCTGTCACCCATAAGAAGTTTAATTTATCTTCATCAATTAAGCCTAGCTCATGACCTAATTTCACACGTAATGCACCTAAACTTTGAGCTACAACGCTAGGTTTATCAGCTACAAACAATACTAAGTCTCCTGCTTCTGCATCTGTTAAAGATTTTAATGTTTCAACATTCTCCTCTTCAAAGAATCTTGCGATTGGTCCACTTAAGCCGTCTTCAACTACTTTGACCCAAGCTAAACCTTTTGCGCCATAGATATTTACAAACTCAGTTAATTTATCAATATCTTTACGTGTATATTTATCTGAAGCACCTTTAGCAACTAATGCTTTTACTTCTCCGCCTTTTTCAACTGTATCTTTAAAGACTTTGAAGTCCATTGTTTCGCCTAATTTTGAAACATCTAGTAATTCCATGTCAAAGCGTGTATCTGGTTTATCTGAACCATAACGTGACATAGCTTCTGCGTAAGTCATACGTGGGAATTGTTCAGTTAATTCAACAGCTTTTACGTCTTTTACAACGCTTTTCAACATGTCTTCACCAAGTTCCATTACATCTTCTTGATCTACGAAACTCATCTCAATATCGACTTGCGTGAATTCAGGTTGTCTATCTGCACGTAAATCTTCGTCACGGAAACATTTTACGATTTGGTAATATTTATCGAAACCACTGATCATCAATAATTGTTTAAATAATTGTGGTGATTGCGGTAACGCATAGAATTTACCTTCGTGCACACGAGAAGGTACTAAATAGTCACGTGCACCTTCTGGTGTAGATTTAGTTAAGAAAGGTGTTTCGATATCTAAGAAGCCTTCTTTATCTAAATACTCGTGAATTGCACGTGTAATGTGGTGACGCATTTTAATCGTTTGCGCAAGTTCTTGTCTTCTTAAATCTAAATAACGATATTTTAAACGAATGTTTTCATCAACTTGTTGTGAATCATCATTAATTGAAAACGGTGGTGTTTGTGCTTTATTAATGATATTGATTTTATCAACTTGCACTTCAACATTACCTGTTTTGATTTTAGGGTTAACTGTTTCAGGATCACGTTTTGTTACTGTACCTTCAACTTCAATCACATATTCAGAACGGATAGATTCCGCAACTTCTAATGCTTCTTTAGAAAAGTCTGGATTGAAGACAATTTGTACATAACCTTCACGGTCACGTAAATCAACAAAGATTAATCCACCTAAGTCACGACGGTTATGCACCCATCCTTTTAAAGTGACGTGTTGTCCTAAAAGGCCTTCTGTTACAAGACCGCAATACGTTGTTCTTTTACTCATAATTACTCTCTCCTCTTATTTCACTTTCTTATCTTCAAAATATGAAACTAAATCTGCAAGTTGAATCGCTTCTGATTCTCCGCTCTCCATATGTTTGATATTAATATTACCATCTTCAAGTTCTTGGTCGCCGATCACAATCGTATATTCAGCCCCTACACGGTTTGCTTGTTTCATTTGACCTTTAATTTTGCGTTTCAAGTAATCCTTATCTGCTTTGATACCGTGATGACGTAAATCGTTTAATAATTTTACTGCATAACGATCAGCTTTTTCACCCATTGTCACGATAAATAAATCTAAGTGATCTTCGTCTTCGATTTCGATTCCTTCTTCTTCTAACGCGAGCAATAAACGTTCGATACTCAATGCAAAACCGATACCTGTTTGTTTCGGTCCATCTAACAATTCTAATAAACCGTTGTATCGTCCACCACCACATAAAGTAGTAATTGCGCCATCGTAATCTGGACTGTCAATCATTAACTCAAATGCAGTATGTGTATAATAATCTAAACCACGAACTAAATTCGGATCTTCCACATAAGGAATACCTAATTCATCTAAATAACTTTTAACTTGTTCATAGTAAGTTTTTGATTCTTCATTTAAGTACTCTGTAATACGAGGTGCAGTTTTAACCGCTTCTTTATCTCTATCTACTTTACAATCCAAAATACGCATTGGATTTGTATACAGACGAGATTGGCAATCACTACAGAACGTATCAATCACAGGTTCAAAATGCTTGATTAAGGCTTCGTTATACTCTTTACGAGAATCGAAGTCACCTACACTGTTAATGACTAATTTTAAATGCTTTAAACCGAAGGATTCATAGATATGCATAACCATTGCTAAAATCTCTGCATCAATACTTGGGTCTTCAGCTCCAATTGCTTCAACACCGAATTGATTGAATTGACGATAGCGTCCTTTTTGCTTACGTTCATATCTGAACATCGGACCATTATAGTAAAGTTTAATCGGTTGGTTTGGATCACCTTGCATTTTATTTTCAATGTATGAACGAACAACCGCCGCTGTACCTTCAGGTCTTAAGGTAATACTGCGATCACCTTTATCTTTGAATGTGTACATTTCTTTTTGTACCACGTCTGTTGAATCACCGACACCTCTTGCGAACAAATCAGTGCTTTCAAAAATAGGTGTACGAATTTCTTTATAGTTATAAAGTTCCATTAATTCATCTAATTTTGTTTCAATATATCTCCATTTTCTGCTTTGAGCAGGCAGAATATCTTGTGTACCACGTGGGATTTTAATCATATCGTCACTTCCTTTTAGAAATAAAAAAGCCCCTTGTATGATATCACTATCACACAAGGGACGAATTTTCCGTGTTGCCACCCTAATTGAACTGTATAAAACAGTTCCACTTTAAACATTTAACGTATGTTGTACGGAAGATAAACAGTAACTATTTATCTTCACCTCTTCTTGTGTTCAATAATGACAAAATTACTCTGAATAATCTTTCAGCCTAGGATTATTTCTCTTATATCATTTCGTAATGTCTATTCAAGAATCGTAACGGTTTTAATTATTTTATTCAGATACTATCATAACGATTTTAAGCATTGAATGCAACTATTTAAGCCGAAAAATACATACGCAAGCCATCAACAATCGACTGTTCTAATATTTGACGATGTAATTTATCTCGTATCATCATCTCATCTGTCGGGTTACTAATATACCCTAGTTCGATTAAAACAGCAGGTATTTTAGATTGACGCAATACTTGATAATTTTCTTGTCTGGCACCTTTAGGTGATAACAACCCTTTTTTCTGTATACTCATGCTTAACACTTGCGCTAAGTCTTCTTGTTTGTCTTTGAACCAATATACAGTAGCACCATTTGCATCAGGAGATTGTAGTGCATCATTATGTAAGCTGATAAACGCATCGCCTTTTAAATTTCTATCTTTCAATTTGACGTATTCATCTTTATCACGCGTCATTTTAACGGTTGCGCCTTCTTGTTCAAGCTTCTTTTTCAGTTCTAACCCAGTTTTTAAAGTATATACTTTTTCTAAAGATTTATACTTAGTTGCACTGGCAGCACCCTGGTCACCACCGCCATGACCAGGATCCAGTACAATCACTTTGCCTTTTAACGGTTTAGCATTCGGATCATTATCTGGCGGAATATCTAAATCCGTATGCCATCCAGCTACCCATCCTTTTTCCTTGCCGTTGCTTGTCTCTACATAAACCCATTTACCTTTTCGGTCAAGTTGATGGAATGTTTCACCCTTTTCAGCAGGAAAAATTTCAGGATAAACGGCGTTTGGGCCCGTTCTTAATTCCGCATCCTCTTTCATTGTCACACTGTCATCATGCTTATATTGATGATTAGAGACTAAAATAATCGTAAATACGATAATGATAATTAAGAGCGCGGCAATCAACACGGGAATCGGTTTAAGTCTACGCTTTTTAAACCACCGTTCTATTCGGTTCATATCACTTTGCCGTCCTGACTTTCATAGATAATAGTAACAGGGCCGTCATTTGCGATATCAACTAGCATGTCTGTACCGAATTCACCCGTTTTAACTTCTAAATCATATGTGCGTAACGCATCATTCAACGCTTCATATAAGCGATTTGCTTCATCAGGAGATTTAGAATTAGAAAATCCAGGTCTGTTTCCTTTTTTGACGTCAGCATATAGCGTGAATTGAGAAATAGATAAAATCTCACCACCGATTTGCTGAACGTTCAAATTCATTTTCCCCTCTTCATCTTCGAAAATTCTTGCATTTGCTATCTTTTTTGCAACTGCTTGAACATCTGCTTCAGTCGAATCTTTACCGACACCAACTAATAAACACAATCCTTTTCCAATCTGATTATTTAGTGTGTCATTTGTTACAGATGCTTGTTTAACACGTTGTACTACTACTCTCATTTATATACACCTCAGTTAATTCCAAACTCTTGTTACTGTATAGACATCGCCTAGTTGTTTAATACGTTCAACGACTTTAAATACTTCGTTAACGTTTTTAACCATTACACTTAAATTAATAATAGCATTTTTCTCAACGTCAGATTTACCTGATACTTTGACTAAATTACTGTCGGTCGCATTGACTGCTTGCAATACTTCATTAAGTAAACCATTTCGGTCATACGCAGTGACTTCTAAATCAACTTGATAACGTTGTGTAGAATCTTTAGATTTAACCCATTCTACATTAATCAAACGTTCTTTTTCGTTGCGGATATTCGGACAATCTGTACGGTGTACTTTAATACCATGACCTTTTGTAATATAGCCGACAATCTCATCACCAGGAATCGGATTACAACATTTAGATAATTTAATTAACACGTTTTCAATACCTTCGACATAAACGCCACTATCAGTTGTAATGTTATCTTTGATAGGTACTGATTTTGTGACTTCTTGGGCTTCATTTAAGGCACGTTGTTTATCCAAAATACGTTGTTTTTCAGTTAATTTATTAACGATTTGTGAGGAAGTTACACCTCCAAAACCGACTGCCGCAAATAAGTCATCTTCATTTGAGAAGTTATATTTTTGGTTTACGATATCAATATTAGCTTCAGTCAATACTTCATCGACTTTAAAACCTTGTTCTTTAATTTCTGCTTCTACCATAAACTTACCTTTTTCAATGTTTGAAGAACGGTCTTGTTTTTTGAAGAAGCTTTTAATCTTACTTTTTGCACTAGAAGAACGAACAATTTTCAACCAATCTCTGCTTGGTCCATAGGAGTGTTTACTTGTACGTATTTCTACAATATCTCCTGTTTGAAGCACATAATCAATCGGTTCGATTTTGCCGTTGACTTTGGCCCCAATCATTTTGTTGCCGACTTCACTATGCACCGCATACGCAAAATCAATCGGAACCGCACCATAAGGTAACTCAATCACATCACTTTGTGGTGTGAAAGCATATACTTTATCACTTTGTAAATCGAACTTCAATGATTCCATAAATTCTTGTGCATCATTCGCTGTTTTATCCGCTTCTGCCAAATCTTTCAACCATGATAATTTCTTTGCATAGCTTGAATTATCATCTGTAACCCTCTTGCCTTCTTTATACGCCCAATGCGCAGCAACCCCGTGTTCCGCAATTTCATGCATTTCATGCGTTCTAATTTGAATTTCTAAAGGATCACCATTAGGTCCTACAACGGTAGTATGCAAGGATTGGTACATATTTTGTTTTGGCATCGCAATATAATCTTTAAATCTGCCTGGCATCGGTTTCCATAATGTATGTACTAAACCTAATACGGCATAACAATCTTTAATAGAATCCACAATAATACGTACTGCTAATAAATCAAAGATTTGATCAAATTGTTTCTTTTGTTTCATCATTTTGCGATAAATGCTGTAGATATGTTTAGGACGACCATTGATTTCGCCTTTAATATGCATTTTATTCATTTCAGCACGTATGTTGTCTATCGCATTTGCAATATAAGCTTCGCGCTCACTACGTTTTTTCTTCATCAAATTGACGATACGGAAATACTGTACTCCGTCAATATAGCGTAAAGCAATATCTTCAAGTTCCCATTTGATCGTATTAATCCCTAAGCGATGCGCAAGCGGCGCATAAATTTCTAATGTTTCTTTAGAAATTCTGATTTGTTTTTCTCTAGGCATCGCTTTTAAAGTACGCATATTATGTAGTCTATCTGCTAATTTAACTAAAATTACACGTACATCTTTCGCAATCGCGATAAATAATTTTCTATGGTTCTCTGCTTGTTGTTCTTCTTTTGAGCGATATTTTACTTTCTTTAATTTCGTAACCCCTTCAACAATCATGGCTACTTCATCGTTAAACATCGCTTTTACGTCATCAAATGTGTAAGGAGTATCCTCAATTACATCATGTAAGAAGCCTGCAACAATCGTCGGTCCGTCAAGATGCATTTCTGTTAAAATACCAGCTACTTGAATTGGATGCATAATATAAGGCAAACCGTTCTTTCTGAATTGGCCTTGATGCGCTTCATATGCGATATGATAGCTTTTCAAGACGTGTTCATACTCCTCTTTGGATAAATACGATTTTGCTTTATATAAAACTTCATCTGCGCTGTATGGATATTCATTATTC
>NZ_PZGG01000025.1 GCF_003043455.1 Staphylococcus simulans
ATTTATAACTTCGTTAAATAGTTACAAAGTCATTACGCTAAGACGGCTGAACTCCAGCAAAATAAGGCATACGATGTAGATATTTCAAAGATTTTTTCATAGTTGATACCGCCTCTCCTTATATTTAAACACTGAAGCACTCACTAGTTCTCTAGATATTTATTAATATAATTATACTACGGTGCAATTCTTAATTCTATATCTAACTTGAATATTTACTTTACTATTTAGGTAAAATAATTGTCATCATTTTTTACAAATTTGAGTAGAACATGGTAAATAAAAAAACAATCTCCCTAATTCCGTGCGGATCATTCCACACTAATTAAAGAGATTGTATTTAAGATTTATCTAATATGACTTCTCACAAAGTTTCCTGTTGATCCATTTAAAGCTTCTCCGCCTGCCATTTCAACTTTGGCGTAATTATAAGGTGATGTACCCCATAGGTTATAGCCGTATGTGCGTAATCCATAGATACGATAGTTACCATCAACCATGACTGAACCTGAAGCACCTGCACGGAATTTATCTTTAGTTTGTAGTTCTGTGCCATTTGAAGATTTTTGTATAAATTTTAATTTACTCCAGTATGATTTAGTATTATCTCCATTTTGCCATGGATAGCCCACTGAATAGAGATTGCGATTATAAGTTAAGTTGTTAATTTGAGTATTCGACGCAAGAGGTAATGCTTGTGTGTAGTTTGTCAGCTTTTCTTTTGTGTAGACTAATGCGATATCGGCTTGAGGTACTTTAACCACTTTCGTTGCGTGGAAAGTATAAGTTTTTGCCTTGCCATCACGGTTTAAATCAAACGTAATATATTTAGGGTTAGCTGCCGCACCTTTAGCATCATCTATCACATGTGCATTAGTAATGACAGTATAAGGTCCTATAACTGTCCCTGTCCCCATACTATCTTTACCTCTGCCTTTCCAACCATCTTTGTTGCTAATACGTCCTACCGCTTTATATTTTCCTTTATATGCATTTGCGATGTGTTTAATTTGTACATCATTATTAGAAATACGCTTTGTTTTAGGATAAGCTTTAGACGCATTATAATCCGTCATTCCATTATAATAATAGCTACCTGCTGCTAAAGTTTCTGTATTTGTTAAAGTTAAACCAGCCACAACCGCAAGTGATACAACTGTGCTTTTGAATATATGTTTCATGTATATCCCCTTATGTTTTTTCTCATTGTATCACACATATTGAAGGCTGTATTTGCTTGTTTCAATAGTCTTACTTGTAAGCAGTAAAACCTACAATGAAAGCGATTCGCTATTGCATTTTTAATGTAAGTGATTTATGATGTGTTTGTATATAGAAGGAAGTTATATTTCAAGAATGAAAAGTCAGTCCAATACGTTAACGCCTCGCTACACGATTAGTTAAAGTATTGAATATGATGACTTCCTGAAATACTATGAATTAAATAATTTCAATAAGTCCACTGGAAGTGCCTGTTCCTACAGGCTGAGATTCTTATTTATGATAAGGAAATTCTTGGAACCTGATCTAGTTTATACTAGCGTAGGAAAGTGGCGTATTGTACGTTTAATGCGCTATTTTCTTATATGGAAATAGCGTTTTTTATTTCGCTTTTCTTGCGGCTTATTGATTAAAGAAGGTGAATCCATCATGTGGGTAGCGATTACGCCATATGAACTCACAGAAACAACCATAGCTCAATATGTTGAAGTAGCGCCTGTGATTGACTGCTTAATTGTACGTACTGACCAAGCAACTCAAGCTACAGATATTCAGCACTTATTAGATGCTGGATTCCCTCAAGCTAAAATCACTGCGCATTCCAATATAAAACTATTTGAAAATTTTGATTTAAAGCGTATTCATTTTAAAGAAATGGATGAGCGTGCCTTTGATTTCAAAAGTAAGTATCCACATGCATGTGTGAGCATGTCTACACATCATAAAGATACAATTCAATCTGCTAAAAATCATCACTTAGATTTTGTGTTATTCGGTCATCTTTTCGAGACCGGTTCTAAACCAGGTTTACCGCCACGTACACCATCTGAAATATCAGATGCCTTACAAGTAGATATGCCTGTCATCGCACTTGGCGGTATTAATGAAGCTACCTTAACACAAGTGCCGCATGGTTTTAGTGGGATCGCAGCCATTTCTTTCTTCTTACAACATGATTTACAAACACTTCGCACCCTCAAGGAAGGTGAACAATATGTATGATTTAGCCATTATCGGTGCAGGCGTCATCGGAATGTCTATCGCAAGACATTTAAAAGACAGTGGTTTATCTATCGCATTAATCGACCGTGATATTGAAGGCAAACATGCCTCTTATAAAGCAGGCGGTATGTTAGGTGCACAAAATGAATTTAAAGAGGACAGCCCCCTCTTTCGTTTAGCTCTTACGTCCCGTGCTAAGTTCAACACGTTAAGTACAGACTTACTTGCAGAAACAGGCATTGATATTCAATATCAACAAAACGGCTTAATAAAGTTAGCCACTCAAGCAGAAGATGTCCCATCATTGAAACAACAATATGCATTTCTTCATTCACATGATGAGGATGTTCAAGATTTATCAGAGACTGATTTAGCATTACTGACAAATCATTTAGTTAAAGGGACAGAAGCCATGATATTTGTACCACATGATCATCAAATCAACGCCAATCATTATACTAAGGCGCTTCATGCTTCACTAGAAAACGCACCGAATATTGATCGATTTACGCACACAAACGTAACCGCAATTCATCGTGTCGGTGAAGGTTATGATATTGAAGCAGAGCGCAACGGACGTCGCACTTTAACGAAAGCACATAAAGTAATTGAAGCCACAGGTGCTTGGGCTGGCAATGCCTCAGAACAACCAGACATTCAAGAAGCAGTCAGCGGGGTTAAAGGCGAAGTCTTACTTGTAGAAAATGAAGACTTGGATTTAAAACAAACGTTATTTATGACCAATGGTTGTTATATCGTACCTAAACCTCCGCATCGTTTCTTAATCGGCGCAACAAGCTACTTCGATGATTACTCTGTCGGTGTGTCTGAACAAGGTAAAACATGGTTATTAGAAGAAGCAATTAAACGTGTGCCTGAACTTGCGAGCAGTAAAGAACTCAAATACTGGTCAGGTATTCGTCCTTGGACCAAAGAAGAACAACCGATTATGGATGAAGTTCAAGAAGGCTTATGGATTATAACTGGCCATTACCGTAATGGTATTTTACTCTCACCTGTTATTGGTGAATTATTGGCCGAATGGGTTGCGACTGGACATCGTCCACAAGCACTCGAACCCTTTCAATTTGAATTAAGGAGGGAGAAACATGAAGTGCATCATTAATGGTGATCCGTTCACATTCGATTCTGAAGTGACAATTCAAGATATTTTAGATCATTTAGAACTCGACAAAAAACGTGTCATCGCAGAACATAACCAAAACTTAATACAACGTGAAGACTTCGCAAACCAAATCGTACGCGAAGATGATCGTTTAGAACTATTAGAATTTGTTGGAGGCGGATAATATGTTAAAAATTGGACCTTATGAAATGGAATCAAGATTATTACTCGGTACAGGAAAGTTTGAAAATGAAGATGTACAAACGAAAGCTATCGAAGCTTCAGGTACAAACGTACTGACATTTGCGGTACGTCGTATGAATCTATATGACAAAAACTTACCGAACCCATTAGCTAACGTTAACTTAAAAGACTTTGTTACTTTCCCTAATACAGCTGGTGCGAAAACAGTTGAAGAAGCAGTTCGTATCGCAGAAATCGCAAAACACGCAGGTGTTTGCGACATGATTAAAGTCGAAATTATCGGTGATGATGAAACATTATTACCTGATCCGATTGCGACGTACGAAACATGTAAAATCTTATTAGAACGCGGCTATATTGTATGTCCTTATATTTCTGAAGACCCAGTATTAGCGAAACGTTTAGAAGAATTAGGTGTACATGCGGTAATGCCTTTAGCTTCACCTATCGGTACAGGCCGCGGAATCAACAATCCATTAAACCTAAGCTATATTATTAAGAACTCCAATGTACCGATTATCGTCGATGCAGGTATTGGTTCAGCGAAAGATGCGGCACAAGCGATGGAACTTGGCGCAGATGGTATCTTATTAAACTCTGCTGTATCACGTGCCAAAGACCCAGTGAAAATGGCAGAAGCAATGAAACTTGGTGTTGAAGCAGGTCGTTTAAGTTATGAAGCTGGCCGTATCCCAATTAAATATACTGCACAAGCATCAAGCCCTACTGAAGGTTTAGGATTCTTATAATGCCTACACCCTCAGAAACACCTGATTTCAATGAACGCTATAGCCGTCAAACACGCTTTGCGCCTTTTGGTGCACAAGGTCAACACAACTTGGAACACACCCATGTATTAGTCATGGGTGCGGGTGCTCTTGGCAGTCATATAGCTGAACAACTTGTACGCATGGGCATCGGTAAATTAACCATCGTCGATATGGATATTGTTGAATTAACCAACCTTCATCGCCAAGCACTTTATGATGAAACAGATGTCACAGAAATGCGTCCAAAAGTCTATGCATTAGCGGATAAACTAAAAGTTATTAACTCTAATGTTGAAGTAGATCCTATCTATGAGGAAATCACTTCAACAAATATTGAAACAATGATACAAGATATCAATCCAGATATTTTATTAGACGGGATGGACCATTTTGCGATTCGTTTCTTATTTAATGAAGTGTGTCATAAATTGGACTTGCCTTGGATTTATGGTGCAGCTGTCGGAGGTAAAGGTTCTGTGTATGCGATTGATTATACAGGTCCTTGTTTACGTTGTTTCATGGAAGAAACACCTGAAACTGCAGAAAGTTGCGCAATTAATGGTGTCATTCCACCTGTCATTATGCAAGTCGTGAGTTATCAGATTGCGGAGTTGATGCGCTACGTCTCAGGCAAAGGCTTCTCTGGCAAACTCATTACGGTATCACCGTTTGAAGTTAAGCAACAATCTATGGATGTCAGCCGCTTCAAAAACCCTAATTGTACAGTCTGCGTCCAAGGTAATTATGAATATCTAGGGAAACGTCAATCAAATGTCATTGAAGGCAGTTGCGGAGATACATTCGTCTTCCGCTTCAAACCTGACCACTTCGACAATGCAGACTTATTCCCTGGTCAAATCCTTAAAGCAAACCCTTACGTCAAACTTTTAAATGTAGACGGCTATGAAGCCACACTCTTTAAAGACGGCCGCATGAATGTTCATCACATTGAAGATGAAGACACTGCAGAATCACTCTATCGTACTTTATTAAAAGCAGTAAAATAACAATGAAACCACACAAAAGAAGTGTACACCTAAAACGCGTGTATACTTCTTTTTTACTGAGCAATGTACTCATTTGTTATGAAACTTCAAATATTTAATCTCAATATTACTTCTAACTTACAAACAAGTTCTTTCATTTATTCAAAGCACTTTGCGATAATATTGTTAAATAAGCAAAAATGATTTGAGTTCACTTAACTTATAGAATACAATAATACTGTATAATTATTAATTTAAGGGATGAGGATATGGAGAGAGAGAAACGTCTTGATTTAATTAAATTACTATTAAAGAATAACAAGATTTCTACAGTACGTGAGTTAGCTGAAATTATGGAAGAACAATACAATTTAATTTTCAGTATGACCACAGTCGCAAAAGATTTACAACACTTAAGAGTGACGAAAGTTCCGAATGGCTCAGCCCCTTCTTATTACGTATTACCAGAAAAAAATGAAGCGAACAGCTTTCGTGAGGCATTCAAGAAATATCGCGATGATAGTATCAACTCTATTATCGTTAAAGACAGCTATATCCTAATTAAAACAGAACCGGGATTTGCCCGTACAATCAATTACTGTATCGACCAAATGCAGCTGCCGCATGTTTTGGGCACAGTCAGCGGTAATGACGTCATTATGATGTTAATGAAATCAAATGAAGAAGCAGAATACGTGAAATACTTATTGTTGAAACCTTGATGAGATGAATAAAGATAAATAAAAAGAGAGAAGCGACATGATTACTTTGATTAAAAGTAGGATGTCGCTTAATGTTTTTTATTAGTCTAACATTTTCATTTCAGCTTACTACCTCGTTACCTACACTTTAATTCATTAACACCTAACATTTAGAATTAACGTTTCCATTTTGCGATCTCTCCTTAATTATAAACATTGCATTTTTGTGTACAGTTAGAAACAAAGTTAAATTTCACTTAATATTTTAGGTAACAATATTCTTCTATAAAAATTCTTTCTACATATTGCACAACCTAATAACTGTATATTACAATATAAGTAATTACAGTTAAGGAGACTACATCATGAAAAAATCAAAGCAATCCATGAGATTATTTGACACACTGCCACTTAGATCTGAGACTAAAAATAGCTTCCATAAAAATAACAAATTATCTAAAGAACCAAATCGTATTCAAAAGTTAACTATGAGTGCTGCAAGCATACTAATGTTATCCGGTATTGGTGCAAGCATTGCTTCAAACACATTTCTTTCTCAAGAAGCCGAAATGTCTGGTATATCACAATCTGATGTGAACCCATATAGAAATGTTGATTTTTCAAATCTGAACAATGCTCGTTATGCAAATGATTTATTAGCGAAAACTACGCAAAACAGCATTCAACATCAAGATATTGAATTATATCAAAATGTAGTGAAAATCAACGGATTTTTAGATAGCTTCACTATTAATAATAATAAATCTAATCGTTTACAAATGACATATCGTGTTTACAACGATATCCTTGCTCATAAAAATGATCCAGAAAACATTTTACGTTTAAAACTAGCACGTTCTTATCAATCTGAGCTAAAAGATGATATTTTAGAACAACATATTGATAAAACAATTACACAAGAAATGTACACACTTATCGCACAACAACAACAAACAACACCAGAAAATGTTAAGTCTAAAACAACACCTTTAACTGGTATAGAACTTCAAAATTTAGAAACTTATTTATATGGTAAATATTCAAAACAAGCAGTGAACAATAACAACGTTGTTTATCAACCTGTAGCACCAATTCAACAAGCTACTAAAGCAGTTGAACAACCAAAACCTGCAGTGAAACCAGAAACAACGAAAGCAGTTGAACAACCTAAACAACAAGTGAAACAAGAAACACCGAAAGTTGTTGAACAACCTAAACAACAAGTGAAACAAGAAACACCGAAAGTTGTTGAACAACCTAAACAACAAGTGAAACAAGAAACACCGAAAGTTGTTGAACAACCTAAACAACAAGTAAAACAAGAAACACCGAAAGCAGTTGAACAACCTAAACAAGAAGTGAAAGCTGAAACACCTAAACAAGAAGTGAAAGCTGAAACACCTAAACAAGAAGTGAAAGCTGAAACACCTAAACAAGAAGTGAAAGCTGAAACACCTAAACAAGAAGTGAAAGCTGAAACACCTAAACAAGAAGTGAAAGCTGAAACACCTAAACAAGAAGTGAAAGCTGAAACACCTAAACAAGAAGTGAAAGCTGAAACACCTAAACAAGAAGTGAAAGCTGAAACACCTAAGGTGCATAATAAATACGAAATCACATATGATAAAAATGGACGCATTATTAAAACAAAAGAATTTATGGCTACATTCAATGAAGCTGTGAATAAAAAACCAAAAGACCGAACAAAAGAGGAACGCGACTTTTTATTTGAAGAAAATTATGATTGGTTATCACACGACCCAACGGCAAACGGTACAGTTGGTCACCGTACAGTCGAACTAGATTGGGGTAATTAAATAGAATAAAAAACACAGCACGGTCAAATGCTGTGTTTTTTTGTAATTGCGCACATGTTTCACTTTTGTGTACAATAAAAGTATCTTAAGTTATGGAGGTTTTGCTATGCAATTTAATGCTGAAGTTCAGTTAAACGAATCTGAACAATTACGAAAAGAAAGAGATGATAATTTACGTATTGCTGACTTGTTAAGAGAAGCCGCTACGTTGTTATCAAAACAAAGTGTCGAACAAACAAGCGGCGAATAAGGCGGGTGGTTTAAGTGCAACAAAATGATACGAACCAAGATAATCAACATGCGTTATTGCTTGCAGGTTCTGATATATCGTTTCATGATATTTATGAACGCGAAATCAGTTTAGATGTGATTCGTCATAAGTATTATAAAGCCGATGAAGTCGATGATATTTTCGTGTTGATTAAGCCTCTCATACTCCTAAATAAATAAAAATCTCTAAAGCTGAAATAGTTAACTTCAACTTCAGAGACCTTTTTAATATATTACCGCTTCTCCTTTTCTATCTACAAGGACTTACTCACAGTCCATGTTTGATGATTCTTTAACACTAAATTTTGTTTGCTTAAATCTCTGATTACATGACTGGTCTTTTCTCTCGATACGCCTGCTAACTCACTTAACAGTGTCACAGTCATAATCTTATCTAGTTCGTAATAAGCGCCTTGGTCATTTCCTACTGTTTCACACATCACACGTAATGTGTTTATCACCTTTTGTTCAGCATTACGACCAAGTAAGGCCATATTACGTTCAATATTTTGGTTCGCTTCTGTGCGTAGTAAGTCAAAGATTTTAATAAACGTATCTTCATGGTTTTTACATAAATATTCAATGACATTTTTAGGCACTCTGACAATCAAGCTGCTTGTGAGTGCTGTACATGATTCATGGTAATGATCAGAATGGAATAAATGATTCAATGGAAACATATTAATCGGTCGGTTCAACAATAAATAGTCATCACCATTTTCGTTCAACATTTCTCTAGATACATATCCTTCTAACAATACATAGATACTGTCTGCTTCTGATCCTTGATAATAAATGACCTGCCCTTTTTCATAGTTCCTGACATAAATCTCAGAAAGATGAGGAACGAGCAGCCCTGATGGTACCTCTAATATTTTCGATAATGCTTGAATCGACGCTTGATAATCTTCAGTACTATTGCTCATACACGTTCACCTCATCTCTTTCTCTCTTTTTCATGAATGTGTGTTGAAAGTATAGTTTTTATCAATTGAGACAGTTGATTTATCTGTCATTTTCAACATGTGCAACGTGTTTATTGTATCATATTGCGTTCGCACACACATTCTTATGTATACAGATAGAAAGGCAGCTTACAGGATGTAGCGAGATCCTGCAGGCTGCCATTTCTTTATCTGTTGTCAGGATTTCATGCGTCAGTAATTAGAAGACACTTACTGCGCCACTGAACAATCTTATTAAACCAAGAATGGCAAAGATGACAATGAATCCCATTAAGATATAGTCTCTTGTGATGAATTTGATACCTTTGTTGCGTTGTACAATCCAGTAAACGAACAGACCAGGTACATATAGCAACATTGTCAGTAGCAAGTAGTCCACACCTGCTGCGTAAATGAGCCATACCGCATAGACAGAAGCGATAATACCGATTGCCATTTGTAGGTTGCTTTTACGATCATACTGCAATGTATATTTGAACTGATAGAATGCACTGAATGCATATGGAATCAATATCGCACTGGATGCGAGTGAGAATGCGAATTGATACGCACTATCTGTAAATAACATACTGATTAAGAACAATTGTACTAAGATGTTTGTGATTAGGAGTGAGTTGACTGGTGCACCATTTTTGTTTTGTTTCGCAAACCATTTCGGGAACATTTTATCTTTTGCGACGATGAATGGCAACTCACCAGCAAGCAATGTCCAACCTAACCAAGCTCCGAGTACTGAGATGATTAAACCAATGTTTGTCACAACTGAACCCCATGGGCCAACGATGTGCGCAAGTAAAGCTGCCATTGATGGACTGCTTAATTCAGAGATTTGGTTTTGTTCGATAACACCTTGTGCAAGTACAGTTAATAAGAAGTAAATCACTAATACAATCAATAGACCGAGTACTGTAGCTGTACCCACGTCTTTCTTAGTTTTTGCACGGCCAGAGAATACAACCGCACCTTCAATACCAGTGAATACCCATACTGTAATCAACATTGTACCTCTCACTTGTTCCATAATGTTTGAGAAGTTGATCGGTAATGCGATGTTGCCTTTCATTCCTGCAAATCCGGCCATAAACGTGTCAAAGTTAAATGCGACGATCATACATACAATCGCTAGGAAGATAGGAATTAACTTGGCAACTGTTACAATACTGTTGATTAAAGTTGCTGTTTCTACGCCTCGCAGAATCAGGAAGTGTACACCCCATAGTAAGATGGAGGCTACGATAATACTTGGAAGTGTGTTGCCGCCTTTAAATATCGGGAAGAAGTTGCCGACTGCTGACATCAGCAACGTGGCATAAGCAACGTTTCCTAAGAATGCTGCGAACCAGTAACCCCATGCACTGGAGAAACCGACGAAGTCACCGAAACCGGCACGTGCGTAACTGTAAATACCGCCGTCTAAATCAGGACGTTTATTTGTTAAGTTCTGGAATACAAATGCGAGTGATATCATACCTACAGCTGTAATGATCCATCCGATGATAATTGCTAATCCGCCGGCATTGCTGCCCATGTCAGAGATAATATTAAAGGCGCCGCCGCCGATCATTGAACCAACGACCAGACCGATTAAAGCCGTTTTACTGAGTTTACTTTGTTCTCCGCTCATCTTCAAAACTCCTTTAATGCTTGAGACTCTCTCAAAGCATGTGTTGTCAATTTATTTATTTTTTGACGCTATACTGCTTTAATTGTTTTAAAGGGCCTGCGCCTCTTGCTATTTCCAAAATCATAGGCCATGTACAAACATGTCGCCGTGAATAGGTATCAAATTAAGTCAAAGCAGTATTCAATCTAAAGCCAGGCTTTAAGTGATGACGCTGAACTGCCTCTATTGATGCAATCCTTATCACTTAAAGCACTGTATACTTTAGAATTAGATATCTTCACGGTATAACGGTTGGCTCATGCAACGTGGGCCCCCGCGTCCGCGAACTAATTCACTACCTGTTACTTCGATAACTTTAATGCCTTTGTCGCGTAATAATTGGTTAGATACATAGTTACGGTCGTACGTAACAACGACACCTGGACGGATTGTCAATGTGTTAGATCCGTCGTTCCATTGTTCACGAGGTCCTACGATGCGGTCACCGTCACCTGTCGGAATGAAGTCGATGTGGTCTAAATTCAACGCATCTTTCAATGTTTCTTTTAAGTTGTGTGTACGTGTGATTGTGATATCTTTACCATCATCAGTTGGTTCAAGTGTGAAGATGTTCATGTCTTCACCTTTTTTCTCGATAGCTGAGTGGATTGTGAATTTATCATAGTCAATCATTGTGAATACTGTGTCTAAGTGCATGAATGCACGTGTATTCGCGATTTCAATTGCTACAACTTTTTTAATTTTTGAATCTGGGTTCGCAAAGATTTGACGTGCTAATTTTTCAATTGCTTGTGCTGAAGTTCTTTCAGAGATACCGATTGCGATTACTTCTTCAGAAAGGACTAACTCATCTCCACCTTCAATGTTGTAAGGTGAGTTTCTGTCTAACCATACTGGAATATCAGCATCTTTGAATCTTGGGTGATGTTTTAAGATATAAGTGATGAAGATAGACTCTCTGCGACGTGCTGGCCAGAACATACGGTTAACTGTCATACCATTACCTACTGACGCTTGTGGATCACGTGTGAAGTAAAGGTTTGGCATTGGATTCATGTAGAATGGATAAGAATCATCAACATACTCTACTAAGTGTGCATGGTCTTGTCTTACTTCTTCTTTACGAACACCCGCCATTACTTTTTCGATTAAGTCTTCGTTATTTAATGTTTCGAATAACTCTTTTACTTCTTCTTCATGGCCTAATAATGTTTCTTCAGATTCCGCTAATACATCTTCAATAAATTGTTCACGTACTTTTGGATCTTCAATGGCTTCTGCGGCTAATTTTTCTAAATAAAGTACTTCTACGCCTTCGTCACGTAGCACTTGTGCAAATTTGTCATGCTCTTCTTGTGCTACTTTTAAATACGGGATATCATCAAATAATAATTCTCCTAAATACTCAGGTACTAAATTTTCTAATTCTTTACCAGGTCGTTTAAGTAATACCGTTTTTAATTTACCGATCTCACTGTTTACTTTAATTGGATGTTCATTCATTTGTGAAACCTCCTTGTTTGATTTATCTATATTGTAAGCCCTTTCAAATAATGCTCATGTGAATTAAATCACATTACAACTGTTGTGCTTTTCACACTTATCTTTTTATTCATTACATGTTTCTGTATATTTAATACATTTATATGGGCTTTCCATGTATAAACTATGAATAATAAGCAAATTTAATGCGCTTGAAATCCTGAAGAAAAAATTTTATTCATTTTTTAGAGAATATATACATTATGTTTCATAAACCGTGTCAGTGTGGCCCTTTTAACAATGCATCTCAACTTTAGTATTTTGAGACATAAAAAAAGAACCAGCATAAAGGTCCTATATAAATCCCTCCTTATGTGGCTCTACCCGTATTTGATTAAATAACCGCTTCTTTACAAAACTTTAAAATTGTATCAAACTGCATAAAAAAAGAAAACCACGATGTGGTTTTCAACACTTACTAATATGTTCTCTCTTCATACCTATTTCTTATAAAAAATCCATTATCTATATAACTTTAATCTCTATACATGGTTGATGCGCTGTATTATATACACTCATATGCGTATAACTGTTTTTTGAATCCACTTGAATGTATATTCTTTCACCTTTCATTATCATCCGTTTATATTTAATGTCTAACTTACGATAAGCTTTTAATTCAGTATAATACGGTGCGCCTGCCTCTAACGCTTTCATTACCACAAAGTCTCCAGGCATCACACCATCGTTCCAATGAATAGAGTTATAATCTGAGACGTCTTTTAAATACATTTCAACATTATCCCACTTTATTTCTAGCGGTAAAGCATGCGTTGGTAATGAAAATGGTTCTGTGTTAAGTATCTCAGTTGATGTGGATTGTTGATGAAATGTTTCTTTCATAGTAATAAAAGTGGTTTCAATCTCTATCCATATATCAGTTCTATCCAATGCGGTAACTGTCAGCAAATAACGTGATTGATTAAAGTGTTTGAGCGCCCTTTGATCCATTAATTTAAGTTCAGCTGTGTAAGTCTTTCCTTCTATTAAATTTTGACAACGATGAATGCGTTTCTGCCTTAAGATAAAAGAGTGTTCAGTTGAGGCTTGAAAAGTTTCAAAACGATGCCAGATGTCTGTTAAATAAAATGCATCTAAAGGAATAGAAGCGAATTGTGATGATGGCTTCCAAGTAAATGTCTGTTTCATTTAGTTCTCTATCCTCTCAAACAATGTCGAAATCCCTAAACCGCCACCGATACCCATCGTAGCTAACACTTGATTTCCAGGGAAATACGCAAGAATTGAAATCAAACGTGCTACTAAATTCGCACCACTTGCGCCATAAGGATGCCCTTCAGCAAGCGCACCACCGAATGGATTCACTTGTCTTTCTTCTAAGCCTAGTAAGTCCATAGAAGCAAGCACTTGAGAACTGAAAGCTTCATTAAATGCGACCCAATCTATATCTGAAATAGAAAGTTGATGTCTCATCAATAATTGTTCCGTCGCAGGAACAGGACCAATACCTAATAATTTGGGATTGACGCCTGAGACTTGTGCATCGATAAATTTCAATTGTCCTTTTAACCCAAGTGCTTCTGCTTTTTCACGTGACATCACTAACGCTAATGCCGCCCCATCGCTTTTAGGACAGGCATTGCCGACAGTGACGGATCCTGCATCAAATATCGGTTTTAAACGCGCCAAACGTCGTGCAGACATCTTTTGTTTCGGTGCTTCATCTTGTGTAACTTGTTCACCACGAATCGTTAAAGGGACGATTTCACGCTGAATTTGCGGTAAGTGTTCAAAGTGTTTTTGGTGACTGCGTGCCGCAAAGTCATCTTGGCGTTTACGGGCAACTTGATAGACTTGTGCCACATTTTCAGCTGCTTCTAACATACTTGGGTCACCCATAGATTCTGGCATAAAAGGTGCACGTTCATAAATTTCTGGCGGATGTTTCTCATATAGTGATTGTGGTTTTTGAATTTTCCATGGTGCACGGCTTGTCGATTCGACACCTCCTGCAAGATAAATATCTCCTGCGCCCGCTTGAATCATACGACATGCAAGGTTAATCGCTTCTAAACCTGAGCCGCATTGACGATCTATCGTCATACCTGGAATATCAGAAGACAGTCCCGCATGAAGTAAGGATTTACGTGCAAGATTACCGCCATTACCCACAGTGTTGCCAATGATGACATCTTGAATATTTGAGGCAATAGACGGATGTAATTGTATCAATTCATCGATCAAGGGCTTGAGTAGCGCTTCAGGTTCTAAATGTTTCAAGATACCGCCATACTTGCCGATGGGTGTTCGTTTCGCTTCAATAATGACTGCTTCTTTCATTTTTCTTTCCTCCCATAGCGATCAACCATCTCTTTACGCGCAATTTTACCGCTATTTGTCCATAATATCTCTGGTACTTCAATAAAACGCATTGGTACTTTATAACGTTCTAAATGTTGACGTAAATCACGTTTAACTTCTCGTATTGTCACTGGTTCTTTTGTTTGGTAGTAAGCTATCAATACTTCCCCTAATTCATAATGACGTTCCCCTGTCACCATAACGTGTTGAATCGGTGTCGTTTCTAAAATCACACGTTCCACTTCTTCAGGATAGACATTCATACCGCCCACAATTACTTTATTATTGACGCGTCCTTCTAATATCAGTTCTTGATCTTCTGTCATTTTTGCGTAGTCCCCTGTCGCAATGGTGTCTTGATTCGAGACACTCTCTCCATCTACATAACCAGAAAAGACCATATCACTTTGAACATGAAGTTGTCCTATTTGAGTGGGATCAGACAATTTTTGTCCAGTGTCATCAGTTAGAATAACCTTAACGCCTTTGAAAAGCTTGCCAACATTCTTTGGCGCATAGTCCGTCACATGATGATATGAAATAAAGCTCGCTTCACTTGTGCCGAAGAATTCAATAACTTGTGCTTTCGGCATACTTTCTTTAAAGCGTTTAATCGTATGAGGTTCTAATTTCGCACCTGAAGTTAAAAATGTCACAGAAACCTCTTTTAGCTTTTTGGCATTTAATTGTAAGAGCTGTTCAAGAACCGAAGGTACAATAAAGACCACAGCTTCTGGATTCTCAATAAGTTGATGAAATAATTGTACAGGGTGATAATCCATCTGCATATAACATGGACAATGAGAATGATAGGCATACATCATGGCGTAAAGTGTCAGTGAATGCGCAATGGGACCAGGAGCAATTACACATGAAGGCGGTGCGTTTAAGATATCGTCATTCGCATCATAACTGACTAACCAAGAGTGTCTATTGCGATAGTAAGCTTTTGGCATACCTGTAGTACCTGAGGTAAAACCGATGTGTAATAAATCATCAGACGGTGATGTCACCGTTTGTGTTGAAGGTGTTTCTGCTTCATTTAATTGTTCGAGACGTAGTGAATGAACACCTTCAATCTCTTTATCAGCAATCACATGAGTAATTTGATAATGTTTTAAAATTTGATGCAATTGTTCAGACGTCCACTTCGCATCAAATACAACTGGTAGATAACCGCTAGATTGTACTGCTAAATAAACACGCAGAAATTGTGCGGGGTCTTGAATTAATATACCAATACTTTTCGTTTGTTCTTCCCACTGTTCAATGTAGCCGCGATCTATGTTTAATACATTATTTAATTGTGATTTTGTTAATCGGCTGACTTCAGTTTGAATGACGATATCAGACATACAGACCACCTTTCCTTTAATAAAAAATATTTCAAAGCAGTTTAATTTTATCATAGTGCTATTGAGAAAGAATGAGTTAGCTTTATAATCTAACCACCATGCAATCCAATTCATTATTCTTTTGTATGCAAAATTATTGTATACTAATAATGAATGAGGATTATACAGTGTTTAATTATTGGACGCGCGACCTTCGTAACTTCACATAAACTCGAATCTTTCCTCACTATCTATGAATTTTCATCATGAGAACAAGGGGGCATGTTTATGGAACAAGCTCACAGAATTTTAAGTATTTATACGCGTTTGCTTCAACAAAAGGTTGTAAATAAGTATGATCTGTCTAACGAATGGGGTGTCTCTTCAAGGACAATACAAAGAGATATCGATAATATTCGGAATTTTCTTTACGATACAGATGAATGGCATGGTTATCGTAAAGAGATTACCTACAATCATAAGTTAGAATCTTATGAAATGGACAGTTCCAGTTCAAACCATGAAGTCTCACTTTACTTTTTGCTGACGTTGTTAGAAACTGTTTCACCTGATATTGATCAACATCTTTATAATTATTTAGAATTACTGATTGCGACTTTCCATACGCAACATGAAAGTGAATTACGTGCACATTTGTCTAAGTTGAAAGTAGGCAAACGTTTTGATGAACTCAATCATATTGTGACTGCTTCACGTGCAATCAATAAATCTCAAAAGCTATATACTGATCATCATCAAGAGATTACCCCTATCGGCATTCAATATTATAACTTTACATTCAATCTGATTTATAAGATGCAAGATCAAATCCTTTCTACTGACTTAAAACAAAAAGTAGTCACTTTCAGTCCAAACCACTTCCATGCACAATCTGTCTATAATTCTATAGAATGGGTGACATTTGAACTCGTGCCAGAACTCTATGAATTGATTCGACATCGCTACCAACACAAAATCATTAAATTAGTTAATAAAAAGTATTATGTTATCCGTATTAAAATGTGTGTTGAAGATGCAATTAACTTCTGTTTTACTGCACGAAATCAAGCACGACTTGTCGGACCTGAAAGTACGTATCAAATTGTGATGAAAGAATTGTTAAAACTTCAAGAAACATACTTATTTACTCGATTAAGCGCAAATGAATATTAACATGAAAGCTGTATGTTCAATTTAGGACATGCAGCTTTTTTGTCGAAACCATGATGAGTTTCTTCCTATATTAATAGCCACTTTCTGTTTATTCTATCACGCATTCACTTTTTCTTAATCATTTTAACTTCTGATTTAAACATATAGTCACCAGATGACATAATGTGTCATACACTGTGGATAAGTCATATTTTTTATTTATGAAAAACGCATTCATTTTTATGACAAATGAAATTTTACGTCTACACCTATTATGTAGAATAAATGTATAAGCAAAATATATTTTTTTCATCTTAGTAAGTCTATCAAAGTATATGCATATTTATTATTAGGAGGATTAGAAAACGAAAAAGAAACAACTATTTTCTTTACGTAAGCTATCTGTGGGGATTGCTTCAGTATCACTTGGGACGTTAGTATTTTTAGGCGGAGGACAAACAGTAAACGCTGAAACTCAACAAGATTTAAATCAAAAAACACAAGAAGCTTATAACACGATTAATAACTTACCAAGTTTAACAGACGCTGAGAAAGATGCGTATAACCAACAAATCTTAGAACAAAGCGGACAAAACAACTCAAACTTTGATGCGATTTTAACGGAAGCTCAAAATGATAATACACAAGCAGCTGAATACATTAACTATGCTTCACAAGATGCTTACAACGTTATCAATAACATGCCTAGCTTAACAGATGCACAAAAAGATGCGTATAACCAACAAATTCTTGAAGCAGCTGGCGCAAACAACACTGACTTCGACAAAATTTTAGACGATGCACAGGCTACTAATGATCAAGCCGCTCAAGACATCAATCAAGCTTCTTTAGATGCTTACAACACAATCAACAACTTGCCTAGCTTAACAGATGCGCAAAAAGATGCGTATAATCAACAAATCTTAGAAACTGCAGGTACAAACAACACAAACTTCGATGTTATTTTAGCTGAAGCTCAAAAAGTAAATGACCAAGCAGCGCAAGATATCAACCAAGCTTCTCAAGAGGCTTACAACACAATCAATAACTTACCTAGCTTAACAGATGCACAAAAAGATGCATACAATCAACGTATCTTAGAAGTCGCAGGTACAAACAGCACTGACTTCGCTGCAATCTTAGATGAAGCTAAACAAGTAAATAATCAATCAGCACAAGATATCAACCAAGCTTCTTTAGAGGCTTATAACACGGTTAATAACTTACCTAACTTAACAGATGAACAAAAAGATGCATTTAACCAACGTATTTTAGAAGTTGCTGGCACAAACAGCACTGACTTCGCTGCAATCTTAGATGAAGCTAAATCTTTAGATGCTAAACAAGCACCTGTTGAAGAAGACAAAGCTGACGATAAAGAAAAACAAGAAGATTCAACTAAAGAAGATAAAGCAACTGAAGAAGAAGCGAAACCTGAAGACAACAAACCTGAAGAGAAAGCTGATCAAAAAGAACAACCAAAAGAAGATGCTAAAGATGAAGACAAATCAAAAGAAGATAAAGCGTCTGAAAATAAAACAGATGACAAAGCTGTAGAAAAAGACATTAAAAAAGCTACAGATGAAAAAGCTTCAACAAAAGAGAGAACTAAAGCAGCTCATGATGCGGTGAATAAATTAGAAAACTTATCTCAAAAACAAAAAGATGCTTATATCGCACAAATTGATAAATCAGCTAAAGAAGATAAAAGTGCACAATTCAAAGCAATCTTAACAGAAGCAAAAGCGGAAGACGCTAAAGTTGCGAAAGAAACAGTGAAATCTAAAGCTGATGCAAAAGAATTACCAGCAACTGGTGAATCTGACGAAGTATTATTTGGTTTATTATCTGGTTCTTTATTTGCTAGCGCAGGTACTTTATTCTTATTAAACGCACGTCGTAAAGAAAGTAAGTAATATTTTTCTTCTATCTAACATTATAAAAACTCCCCTATCTCAAAACGACCTGGTAGAAATATCTATCAGGTTGTTTTTTATTCCTTATTCTAAGATAAAACTTAAAAAGCCCGTTATAATAGTTCTTCTTAAACTTTAATTTATACACGCTAAACCATTAAATAATTTTTAAAACTCTATAAAAGACATATTATGTCATACCAATCACAAAAGGCATATCTAAATTTACAGAAAATTTTCACACTTATTTTTTAAGTGAAGCATTATGTCTATATACTTAGTGTAAAATATATGCATATCTATAAATAATCTATCATATTGTCATCACTACTATGCATAGTACATTAGGAGGAGAAATACATCATGAAGAAAAAACAACTATTTTCTTTACGTAAATTAACAGTCGGTATCGCATCTGTGTCATTAGGAACAGTAGTATTTTTAAGCGGAGCGCAAGCGGTTGATGCTCAAGCCAATGCGCAAGATGCTACAACTATTACACAAAACGCTTATAACGTGGTAAATAACTTACCAAATATTTCTGATCAAACTAAAGATGCTTATATCGCTAAAATCACTGCTGCAGCTGGTAATAACAAGCTTACTGACGTTGAAGGCATTGTAAACAACGCTAAAGCTGAAGATGCTCAAGTTGCTACTGCTAAAAAAGTTGCAGCTGAACAAGATGCTAAAGCTGTTAACCAACAAGTAGAACTTGCTAAAAAAGTTGCTATTGAAACAGCTAAAAAAGACCACGCTCAAAAAATTGCTAATGCTAAAGCTGAAATTTACAAATTAGAAAATCTTTCTAATTTTACAAAAGCTAGATACAGCGCAAAAATTACTAAAGCAGCTACTGATGAAATTGCAGGATTAGTTCAAAATGCTAAAGCTGAAGACGCTAAAATTGCAGCTTCTAAAAATCCAGCTAAAGAACAAGCTGCGAATGAAAAAGCTAAAGCTGACGCTGCTGCTAAAGATAAAGCTGTTAAAGCTTTAAACCAAAAAACTGCTGATGCTTATCAAGTAATCAACTCTTTGAAAAACATCACTGACAAACAACAATTAAGCTTCTTACATCAAGTTGAAGTAGATAGCGGTACTAACAACGGCGAACGTATCGATGCTATTGTTGCTGACGCTAAACAATTAGACGCTCAATTCGCTTATGATAAAGAACAAAAAGCTAAAGCTGAACAAAAAGCTGTAAGAGAATTAAATACTTTAACTCAAGTTGCTTATAACACAGTTAACAATTTACCAAACTTAACAGATGCTCAAAAAGATGATTTTAACCATCAAATCTTAGTAGATAGCGGAAACAACAACGGTCAAAAAATTAATGACATTGTTGCTGCTGCTAAACAAAAAGATGCTGAAAGTGCTCAAGCTAAACACGTTCGTGAAGCAGCTGCCAACACTAACCTTCCAGCAGACGTAGCTAAAAAAGTTAAAGCAGCTCACAATACTGTTGAAGCTTTGAAAAACTTAAAACCAGAACAAAAAGCTGCTGCACATCGCAAACTTAACGAAGTAGCACGTACAAATGCTAAAGCTATTGATACTGTTGTAGCTCAAGCTAAAGAGTTAAATGCTAACCAAGCACCAGGTAATAACGAAAGAGCTAAACAAAAAATTGAAACAGCTCAAAAAGCTCATGCTCAAAGAATTGCTAATGCTCAAGCTGAAGTTAATAGATTGAAAAACATCTCTAAAAATACTAAAGCTGAATACAACGAAAAAATTTCTCGAGCAGCAACTGATGAGATTCCAGCATTAGTTAAAGAAGTTAAAGCTTTAGATGCTGCTAAACAACCTGCTATTGCTAAAAAAGAAATTGCCGCTGCTCAAAAAGCACATGCTGATCAAATTAAAGAATCTCAAGCATTAGTTAACAAATTAGAAAACCTTTCTAAAGATGCTAAAGATGAATACAACAGCAGAATTGCTAAAGCAGCTACTAATGAAGTAGAAGCAATCCTTAATGATGCTCAAGCTGAAGATACTCATGCTGCTACTGCTAAAAAAGAAATTACAGCAGCTAAAAATGCTCACGAAGCAGAAATCGCTCAAGCTCAAGCTGCTGCTAAACAAACAATTGCAACAGCTCAAAAAGCTCACGCTCAACTAATTGCTGATGCTCAAGCTTTAGTTAACAATTTAGAAAACCTTTCTAAAGATGCTAAAGATGAATATAACAGCAGAATTGCTAAAGCAGCTACTGATGAAGTAGAAGCAATCGTTAATGAAGCTCAAGCTGAAGATGCTCATGCTGCTACTGCTAAAAAAGAAATTACTACTGCTCAAAAAGCTCATGCTAAACAAATTGCTGACGCTCAAGCTTTAGTTAATAAACTTGATAAACTTTCAAAAGATGCTAAAGCTGGCTACAATCAACAAATTGCACAAGCAGCTACTGATGAAGTTGCAGCAATCGTTAAAGAAGCTCAAGCTGAAAATGCTAAACAAGCACCAGCTAAAAAAGAAGTTAAACCTGCTCAAAAAGCTACAACTACTCCAGGTCAAGCTAGCAAAGCTGGTCAAAATAATAAAGCTGTAACTGCTCAAAAAGACGGTAAAACTACAGCTACTACTAACAAAGCAGCTACACCTAACAAAGCAGCTGCTCAACAACAAGCTAAAAACGCTAAAAAACAATTACCTGCAACTGGTGAACAAGATCAAGTATTATTCGGATTATTATCTGGTTCATTATTCGCAAGTGCTGGTACATTATTCTTATTAAATGCACGTCGTCGTAAAGAAAACGAATAATTTAAACGTTATTCTTTCTAAAAACTAACACCTATACTGAAACCCGGTAGGGAAATGGTCACAATGGCCGTTATCCTTACCGGGTTTCTTTAATTTCGACTTATTTCTCTCTAATGTCTGCACAATATTCTCCTTTGTTTATCTTTATGAATTAAAATGTGTATCTGCTTGACGTTCTAAAGGTAATCCCGCTTCAAACCGCTCAATATACCGTTTGAAACTCTCTACATCCTCTGCTTTCGGTTCAAGCACCAATGCTTCAACATCGCCAAATGCATGATGGTCTAAGTAATCCGACAGCTTTTGACCTTGATGGTCTACATGATAACGCGCAAGCACCGCAATACCCCATGCGCCGCCTTCGCTCGCTGTCTGCATCACACTGACTGGACTTTCAAGTGCCGCAGCTAAAAAACTTTGTGCCACACGTTCTGTTTTAAAGATGCCGCCATGGCCAATCATACTGTCTATTTCTAGGGCTTCATTACGTTTTAATAAATCAATACCAAGTTTCAACGTGCTGAACGCACTGAAAATATGTGTTTTCATCACATTTGCTAAATTAAACTGACTTTCCACACTACGGATGAACATCGGATAACCTTTTGGCACATCAGTAATAAACTCACCCGAAACATAGCCATAAGATAATAAATGACCCAGTTCCTTATCGCCTTCAAGTGCTTTCTCAAACATTCGTGTAAACAAGTCTTCTTTGGTATACGTTGCACCCATGGTATCCAATACTTCTGCGAACAATTCCATCCAAGCATTGATATCGGATGTACAGTTATTCGCATGAATCATCGCAACTTCATCACCTGCAGGTGTTGTGACTAGATCAACCTCTGGATACAATTTCTTCAATGGATGATCTAAAACAATCATTGAGAAGATACTTGTCCCTGCAGAAATATTGCCCGTTCTTGGTGCGACACTTTTCGTTGCGACCATACCTGTTGCCGCATCTCCTTCTGGTGCACACATCGGACATCCAGCTTGTAACTCTTGATTCGGATCAATCAACTTTGCGCCTGTTTCTGTTAAGTATCCTGCATCTTCTCCAGCTACCAACACTTTTGGTAAGACATCATGAACATCTTGTGTATAGCCTTCTTTGTGATAAAGGTCATTAAACTGATTTAATAAGTCTTCTCTAAAGCGATGCGTTTTAGAATCTATTGGAAACATGCCTGAAGCGTCTCCAACACCTAAGACACGTTCACCTGTTAAATACCAATGCACATAACCTGATAATGTCGTCATGTATCGAACATGACGTGTATGCGGGGCATCATGAATCGCCGCATCATATAGCTGAGCGATACTCCATCTCTCAGGAATATTCACCCCAAAGTGTTCTGTCAGCTTACGCGCTGCATCATGTGCGTTATTATTACGCCAAGTACGAAATGGCACTAATAAATCGTCTTTATCATCAAACGCTAAGTATCCATGCATCATACCGCTGATACCTAATGATTTTAAAGTTTTAATAGGCACACCATACTTGTCTTTCACTTCATCTGTCATCGATTGATAACTGATTTGAAGCCCATTCCAAACATCATTAAGTGAATACGTCCAAAATCCATCTTTAAATGTGTTCTCCCATTCAAATGAACCCGTTGCGATGGTTTCACATTGCGCATTAACTGCGACTGTCTTAATACGTGTAGAGCCAAGTTCTATCCCTACACTAATATCTCCAGCTTCAATCTGTTGCTTAATCCTTTCCACAGTGTCCACCTTCTTTTATTATTCATTTGCTTTCTCTATTTATGTAACAGTTGTACATACAACTTTGTAACCGTTATCATAAATCGTAATTCACAATGAAAGCGTTGTCAATGAATATCTTAAACGTTTAAGGTTTATTCTTACACTTTAACAAGTGATTTACCTTTATATTGGTATTATTTGATATTTCTTTCATTGTTGAACGTGATAACTCTCATGGCGTTTAGATTGAATCATATATAAAACCTAAAAAGAGACCTGTCCTCTTTGAACAGATCTCAATGTATAAATCACTCACACTTTTCTATAACGTTTTAAGCCAACAATATTCAACATCGTAAATACTACAATAAAGAGCACTAAAATACCGATATCAAACCAGAAAGCATTAATAATTTGTGCTTTAATCATAACTTTAGTCAATGCATCCCCTGCATAGCGTAATGGGAACAAATAACCAATACTTGCGATAAAACGATTCACATTATCCAGTGGAATAATACCAGAGAATAGCACTTGCGGTACGACTACAATTGGGATAAACTGCAGCATTTGGAACTCTGAATTCGCAAATGTAGAAACAAACAAGCCCATTGTAAGTGCCGCAAAGGCAATCAGTATATTAATTAATAATACCCATAAGATACTTCCTGCGACATCGACCTTTAATAAGTAAATGGAAAACAGTACAATAATCAGCGTTTGTATGACCGCAAAGATACCGTATCCGACTAGGTAACCAAACACGATTTCACTACGTTTGATTGAAGTTGCCAGTACACGTTCTAATGTGCCAGTTGTTCTTTCTCTTAATAACGCAATACCTGAAATTAAGAACACAAATAAAAAGACAAAGAAGCCCATTAAAATCGGGAACATTTTATCAAAATAACTGCTGTCAGCATCTCCATATAAATAATGCGCATCAAGCGAAGTTAATTCTGACGTTTGTTTTGACTTCATAGCTGCTTTACCTGCTTGAGGCATCTCAGCTAGTTTTGTTTTGATAGTTTTCATTTCACCCGCAAGTTCTTGCATTTTATCTTTTTGAAGTGTACCTGCTAAAATTTGTTTGACCGCTGAGGTTTTACTTGGGTTTTCATTTGTATAAGTAACTGATAGTTGCTTCTTATCTTTTTCAACATAAGCATCTAAATCATGTTGTTCGATTATTGTTTTGACGGATTCAGAATTAGAATAAGTTTCTGTGTTTACTTTATCTTTAGGTAATGCTTTAACAAATGATTCAGGAACATTTTCAGAGAAGCCGATATTTAAGTGTTCTTCATTGTCGCTGTTAAATAAAAAGAACATAATCGTCAAGATGATTAAAGGGACGATAAATATTAAAGCCAGCGTACGTTTATCACGTACTAAATCAATCATGACACGTTTTAATACTGCCTTGAACCTCATGACCCTTCGCCTCCTCTGCTTTTAAAAATACCTCTTCAATGCTTGAAGCATTAAACTGTTGTTTCAATTCATCTGGAGAACCCAGCGCAAAGATATGACCATCCACTAATAAACCCACTTGGTCGCAACGTTCTGCTTCATCCATGACATGTGTTGTCATTAAAATCGTTTGACCTTGTTCAGCAAGTTGACGCAGTTCATGCCAGATTTTTTGACGAAGACTCGGATCAATACCAACAGTCGGTTCGTCTAAAATGAGTAAATCTGGTTTCCCTAATAAAGTAATAGCTAAGGACAAGCGTCGTTTCATACCTCCTGAAAATGTATGAACGATTTGTGATTGTTTATCTTCTAAATCTACCAGTTTCATGTAACGTTCAATATCGTCATTTAATTGTTTTCCGGATAATCCTTTTAAATTACCAAAGAATACCAAGTTCTCTTTCGCACTTAAGTTCTCATATAAAGCGAGTGTTTGCCCCATATAGCCGACATGGCTCAAGACTTTCCTATTTGGTATCGATTGTTCATAAATAGATGCCTCTCCTCCGTCTAACTGTTCCATACCTAGCCAACATTTGATGGCTGTTGTTTTGCCTGAACCACTTGGACCGATCAATCCCATAATTTGACCTTGGTGAAGTGTCAGTGAAATATCTTCCAGCACCGTTTGTTTATTAAAGGCTTTAGATGCATGTGTTAATTGTGCGACTGCTTTCATAACTTCCCCCTCATTTCCTACCTCTGCATATTCGTATTACTTTCATTATAAGCGATTATGTTCTATGAACAACATAACCCTCTTTAAAGCATATGCTTCGTACATTTTAAATATGACAATTTTATCAACTGTGCAGATACACCCGTTACATAGAGACTAGAAGCTAATCTCAAGGGTAAATATATTAATGTAGCTATTTATATACAATTAAAACTTTTATTAGAGGAGGCTATTTCTTTATGAAATATGTAATTGTCGGAACTTCTCATGCAGGTTATGCGGCAATCGAAACACTATTAATTTCAGACCCAGAAGCAGAAATTGAAGTGTTTGAGAGTGCAGATAAACCTTCGTTCTTATCTTGTGGTATTCAAAGTTATTTAGAAGACGTTGCACCTAGCTTAGATTCACTTCACTATGCAAGTGTAGAATCACTAGAAGAACGCGGAATCAAAGTACACGTGAATACTACAGTCACTGATTTAGATACTGAAAATAAAACAGTTACAGTTCAAGATAAAGACAATAATGAATCTAAAGTTGATTATGATAAATTATTCCTAAGTCCAGGCGGCGTGCCAAACGCACCGCCAATTGACGGCATTAACGACTATAATAACGTATTATTCATGCGTGGTGCTGACTGGGCAGGTAAAATCAAAGAACGTATGAAATCTGCGAAAAAAGCAATAGTTGTCGGCGGTGGCTATATCGGTATCGAAGCTGCAGAAGCTTTCGTTAAAGCAGGTATCGATACAACAATTATGGATGACGGCGACCGCTTAATTAAAACGTATCTTGATAAAGAATTCACAGATATTCTCGAAGAGAATACGAAAGAACATGGCTTGAAATTCAGAGGTAACGAGAATGTGAAAGCATTGAAAGCAGATGACAATAATAACGTTACTGGTGTTGTGACAGACAACGGAGAATTTGAAGCCGATACAGTTATCTTTACTGTAGGTGTCAAACCTGCGACAGAATGGTTAGATGGCAAAGTGAAATTAGGTACTAAAGGTATTATTGAAATTAATGATCACCTTGAAACATCTGAAAAAGATGTTTACGCAAGTGGTGACGCAACAATGATTCCTTATGCGCCTATCGAAGAAGAACGTTATATCGCATTAGCGACAAACTCTCGTCGTCAAGGTTATGTCGCAGCACGCAACATGGCTAGCCATGACCTAAAAATGCCTAGAGTTTCTGGTACATCTGGTTTATCAT
This sequence comes from Staphylococcus simulans, assembly GCF_003043455.1. GTDB lineage: Bacteria > Bacillota > Bacilli > Staphylococcales > Staphylococcaceae > Staphylococcus > Staphylococcus simulans_A. Next base: position 26,835 of record NZ_PZGG01000025.1, read on the forward strand.
TATTTGATTATAAATTCGGTCAAACAGGTGTACATGAATCAGAAAAAGATAATTATGATGGTAATTTAGGTGCAACGTATATCGAAGTGCCTGTACGTCCTAAATTCAGACAAGACGATACAACTGTGCATCTGAAAATTATCTATGATGAAGATTCACACCGTATCTTAGGTGGACAAATCATGAGTAAGGAAGACGTAGTAGAATCTATCAATACAATTTCAGTCGCAATCAATGCAGGCTGGAAATTAGAAGATTTAGCGTTAGTTGACTTCTTCTTCCAACCTAACTTCGATCGTCCATGGAACTATCTCAACGTCTTAGCACAACGTGCATTAGGCGACGATGTCTTCCCTAAAGACAATCAATTATTCTAATTCATTTAACTAGTAATCATACAAAGTGCGGGGCAGTGTCAAAAGGCACTGTCCCGCTTCTTATGTATTTGCTTAACACATCAACTGCCTTTAGAATGAAAGTAAGCTTAAAAACATAGATAAGTAAGGAGGTTTGTCTAATATGTCTCCAGTTTTAATGTGGGTTTTATCTTTAATTTTCTTCGTGACAGTTATTTTAATTCAAGGCTCTTTAATGAAACGTATTAAAAGTGACTGGAACTTAATTGTACCTGTAATTGCTGTACTCGTTATGACAGGTTTATTCATCGCAAACTATATCGTCGTTCCAATCTATATTCTATATGTATTAGTAACGGCGTTTCATGTTTATAGATATACACACGGCACTGTCAAAAACTTCAAAGGCTTTAAAGACTGATTCCTATGCATACCTAATTGATTTTAGGTATGTTTTTTATTGCCTTAACAGGCTCAATTAATATGATAAACTATAACCATAATCGATCATATATTATAAAGAAGGTGCAAAGTTGTCTACTTTCCTAAGTACTATCAGTATCGTTATTCTGTATGTTGCCGCTCTATTTACACAGCACTACATACTGCGTCATACCAATAAGAAATATAAATTTGCCGTACCGATTGTATATTCAGTCATTTTGTTGGTGTTATTTTTAACCCATATCATTAACTTACCAACTTTTATTATTTTCTTTATATTAGGCGCGGTTCAGCTATTCGGTCTTGAACAACAACTTAAACGACACGAGGAAAACAAACAGAAATATTCTGCAGCTAACCAAAAGAAAGAGGTGTAATAAAGCATGTCGGCATTTTTAATGCATTGGATTGTACCGCTTGTTACGCTAATTGTTGCGCTTATTCTTCAAAAAGTAATTGCATCAAAAGCAAGTGGTAATGCTAAGTTTATAATCCCTGTTTTATTTTTCATTATAACCATTGGATATAATTTATTAGGTGTTACTTTATTAGCCAATACAATTATTTCCATTGTAGTTGGTGAATTCTTTATCGTACTGCAAGGTTTCAAATCAGATCGTACACATGATGAAACTGACTAATACAAAAGCGACATGCTTAACGAAAGATTTTGCTTTCTTAAACATGTCGCTTTATTTTATACATTCATTTGTTTAATTCTTTGTGCTTGTTTCTCTTTTTCTTTTAATTCACTTTCTTCTCGTTCGTGTAAATTTGTTTTGTATGAGACAGGTTGTTTTGGTTTTGCCATCGCATGATGCAAGGGTTCTATATTAGGATGAGTTTCTTGCTCATCAGATGTTGATTCGAACTTCTCGGTTTTCTTCTTTTCTTGTGATTGTTCTTGTAAATTTGAATCTTGTTGAAGATATTTTGGACGGTTTTTCACTTCATAATAAATACGTCCGATATATTCACCAATAACACCCAAGGAAATCAACTGAATACTACCTAAGAATAGAACCGCAAAGATAGTAGTGAAATAACCTGGTGCATCGATACCATTAAAGACAATCATTAAGAAATTGATTAACAAGTATAATAAACTGATACCGAAAATACCCATACCAAAGTACATAATGGTGCGTAATGGTTTATTGTTAAAAGAAATAACACCGTCTACACCGTAATCTAACAATTTAAAGAATGACCATTTAGAGTCTCCTGCCATACGTTCTTGGTTTTCATATTCAATCGTTTCCGATTTATAACCTACCCAAGAGAATAGACCTTTAGAGAATCTTTGTGTTTCACCTAAATCCGCAAGTGTACGTACGACACGCTGACTTAATAAACGGAAGTCACCTACACCATCTTCAATTGGTACATCGACAAAACGATTGACTAGTTTATAATAACAGTGTGTCATAAACTTACGTGTTGCTTTTTCACCTTCACGATTACGTTTCGCAATCACTTGATCCGTACCATTTTCCAAATACTTCTCAATCATCTGTGGAATTAATTCAGGTGGATGTTGCAAATCACCATCTAAAATAATCACCGCATCTACATCTCTACTTTGATCCAATCCAGCATACATTGCAGCTTCTTTACCAAAGTTTCTACTGAATTCAATGTATTTTACGTGTGAATCTTTTAAAGCATATTGCTTAACTAGTTGAATGGTTTGATCACTACTGCCATCATCTACAAAAAGCAAATCGTAATCATAACCTTGCAACATTGAGTCTGCTTCTAATACTTTTGTTAATTCTTTATATGTGTAATTGATAACATCTTCTTCATTGAAACATGGGATTAACATTCTCACTTTAACCATTTTATAGCTCCGTTCTATGTTTAAAATTACTGATTTAATAAAACAAAAGGTTAGTCTTTATATATACCCATTTTTATGGCCAGTCACTTACTTCGTATAAAGTTCAAGTAAAGTTTGTCCTAGATTATACATACTTCACGATATATACTCCAATAAAACCGGCCGTCTTTACAAAATCTAAATAATTCTTACACATTAATGATGTCTTATAACTCAATACATAGTCATTTATAATTATACAATGCGTTTTAAATATGGTCTACTACAACTATATATCCAACTTAACTCATTCATATTAAGTTTTCTTATTATTCATAACTCAGCAATCAATATTGCTACTGAAAAAGAAAAACCGCCCATTCCAAGACACTGCTTGAAATGAACGGTTAATTTTAAAGTAGTTTATAATCCATTAAAGTTAAACACTTTAAATTAATATAAGCCTTTAGTTTGGTTGCTTGTATCAATATAAATGTTTTTAACTTGTTGATAGTTTTGGATAGCTGCTTTGTAAGTTTCACGGCCAATACCAGATTTTTTGTAGCCGCCGAATGGTGCGCCTTCTGGTACTTGGTTATAAGTGTTAACCCAGATACGGCCTGTTCTTACTTCACGTGCAACTTTCAATGCACGGTTAATGTTTTCAGAGAAAACGCCGCCTGCTAAACCGTATTCAGAATCATTTGCGATTTGAATTGCTTCGTCTTCATCTTTAACTTTGATAACTGTTAAGACGGGACCGAAGATTTCTTCTTGTGCAAGTTTGTTTTTGTTATTTTCTACTGCAATAATTGTTGGTTCGTAGAAATAACCTTTAGATAGTTCTCCATCTGTTAAGCGATTACCGCCTACTAAGATTTCAGCGCCTGATTCTTTAGCATAATCTACATAGTTTTGGATTTTTTCTAATTGAGCTTCGCCTGTTTGTGAACCCATTTGAATATTTTCATCTAGTGGGTCACCTACTTTAATACGGCTGAATGCATCTTTTAAGCGATCCATTAATTTATCATAGATATCTTCTTGTACAAGTAAGCGTGAACCAGCACTGCAGACTTCACCTTGGTTGAATAAGATACCTAATTGGATACCTTCTACTGCAACATCTAAGTTTGCATCATCTAAAATGATGTTAGCTGATTTACCGCCAAGTTCTAACGTTGCAGGAACTAAGCGTTTTGCTGCAGCATCTGCAACTTGGTAACCTACTTCTGTTGAACCTGTGAATGATAATTTATCTACACTTTCGTGATTGAAGATTGCGTTACCTGATTCAGAACCTTTACCTGTTAAGATGTTTACAACACCGTTAGGTAATACCTCTTGGAAAATTTTAGCTAATTCAATTAAGCTGACTGGTGTAGATGATGATGGTTGAATGACTACTGTGTTACCAGCCGCAAGTGCTGGTGCTAATTTCCAAGCTGATAATAACATTGGGAAGTTCCATGCTACTACAGCACCTACAACACCGATTGGTTCATGACGTACAATACTCATGATATCTTCACTCATGTCATTAACTGAACCTTCATCTGTATCGATTACACTTGCGAAGTATTCGTAGTGACGTGCTGATAATGGAATATCGATTGTGGATGTTTCACGAATCGGTTTACCATTGTTTAATGTTTCGATAACTGCGAAACGATCTTTTTGTTCTAATAATTTGTCACCAATTTCACGTAATAATTTTACGCGTTCTGCCTTAGGTGTTTTACTCCAGCTATCGAATGCTGCTTGTGCTGCTTGAACAGCTTTATCAACATCTTTTTCGCTTGCTTTAGCTACTTTAGTGATAACTTCACCTGTTGCTGGGTTTGAAACTTCGATTGTTTCTCCTGATTCGCTCGGTACAAACTCACCATTAATAAATAAATCATAACTGTCTTGGATATAGTCTCTTACATTTACACTCATGATTAAAAGCCTCCTTTAAAGCTCGTTTATTTATTGCGCAAGGTTTATGAAAATCTTTGAAACCTTGTTAAAACCTATTGTAAAGCGTTTTCAGTTGTATATTGATTATCCCATAATTAAATAAGTTAGTCATACAATGTGCTTATAAATACATTTGAATGAAAAAAGCCCTGCATCATGCAGAGCTTTTTAAAGTCATTGATTATGCTTTTACATGTGTCATTTCTAATTGATGTACTAAGTGTTTCAACATTGTATTGTTGGGTGTTGGGATACCAAATTCTTGACCGTATTCTTCAACTTGACCGTTTAGGTAATCAACTTCTGTTAAACGACCGCTATATAAGTCCTGATGCATTGAAGGATGATGTAAACCTTGTGTTTCAACGGGATAAGAACCTTCGATTTTATGCACGATTGTGTCAAAATCAACTTCAACACCTTTAGCAGCCGCTACTTCAACAATTTCGCGTATAATAGGTGTAATCATTTCACGTGAATTTTCGTATGCTGCAAAATCAACGATACGTTTATCTAAAATTGTACAAAGCGGATTAACTACACTATTAAGTGCTGCTTTTAACCAAACTGTTTGCATAATTTGATTACTAATTGTTGGATTTAAACCAGCATCTTCAAAGACTTGGTTAATCTCTCTCGTTCTTTCGCTTTCTTTACCATCTACACGTTGGAAGTCTACAGTACCTACACCTTCAAGTAATAGTTTACCTGGTCCTCTTAAACCAGCTGTCCACATTGTAACAGCAAGATAGATTTGTTCTTCAGGTACGACTTGTTTAAAGCGTTCATCATGACCTAAACCATTCATCATCGTCAATACTGCAGTATCTTTAGTGATAGCCCCTTTATCTTTCAGTTTCTGCAACATTTCTACAGATTGCATTGCTTTTGTAAGAATGATGACTAAATCATATTGATCATTCACTTCTTCAGGTGTAATCATTGTCGCATCTACTTGATAAGTCTCTGTTTCAGTATGAATTTCAAATCCATGTTTTTGTACAGCCTCAACATGAGGTAACCAACTATCAATAAATGTAACGTCATAACCTGCTTTTTGAATTTGTGTGCCTACACGGCCGCCCATGGCGCCGGCACCAGCAACTGCAATTTTCATATTCATCGTACTCCTTATGTTTGTATTGCGGCATATTATTACCGTATCTAAAGTTGTATCTGTTTATATTATAACGCTTAAATCTATGATTTTTGAATATTGAGATAACTTATATTTAAAAATTAGCCGGCAATTTTGCCGGCTAATCATAATGATTGAGATTATTTAGCTTCTTTTCTCTTCTTTTTTCTTCGTATAATAATAGATTGGAATACCTAATAAAGTAATGATTATACCAATTGATGCGAGTAATGTTTGAGTGAATAATGTATTAATTAATACGAACACACCTGACACAATCGCAATTAATGGTACGATCGGATAAAGCGGTACTTTATAAGGACGTTCCATCTCTGGTTCTCTACGTCTAAGAATCATTACTGCTACGAAAGCCATTGTGTAGAATGTCCAGATAACGAAGATCAACATGTTTGTGATCGTATCGAATGCACCTAAAGACATCATAACGAAAGCAATAACGATTTGAACTAAACCACTTGCCCATGGTGCTTGTCCTGGTGTCAATTTCAAGAAGAAGTTCTTGAATGGTAAACCGCCACGTTCAGCCATTGCGTATGGTACACGCATACCTGTCATCATATAACCGTTTAAAGCACCATATACAGATACCATAATACCAATTGTGACAATTTTACCTCCGCCATTACCAAAGATTTTAACAGAAGCTTCACTTGCAGCGTTCAAGTTACCACTGATTTCTGAAATTGGTAATGTCATTAAGAATACTGCGTTGATTAAAAGATAAACAACCATTACAGCACCTAAACCGATAGTGATTGCACCTGGTAAGTCACGTTTTGGATTCTTTAACTCACCAGCTATTGTACCAACATGCATCCAACCATCGTATGCGAACATAGTCGCAAGTAAACCTGCACCTAAGGCTGTGAAGAAACCTTGTTGCTCACCTGATTGAATTGGGAATAGTGAGAATTCTACATTACTAGGTGCAAAGAAGCCGACGGCTACAATTAAGATAATTGGAATCAGTTTAATTACTAATGTAATAGACTGAAGCATACCTCCTGCTTTAGATCCTAAGCAGTTGATGAAGTATACAGTTAGCGCAGTTATCAATGCAATCAACAAAATCCAATGTGCTTTAATATGGAATAAGTTAGTAAATTGTGTCGCAAAGACAATTGCTAAAGCAGCAACGTTTGCTGGGAAATAAATAAATGCTTGCGCCCATCCTGATAAGTAACCCCAGAAGTTACCGTAAGTATATTCAATATATTTAACAAGTCCGCCTGTCTCTGGAATTGCGGCGGCAAGTTCGGCTGCAGTCAATCCTGCACAGATTGTCACCAAGCCACCTAACAGCCATACCAACATTGCCATACTTGTAGAGCCCGTTACTTCTGCGACACTGGAAACTTTAAAGAATACGCCAGCGCCGATTACCGTTCCCATAACTATGGAAATGGCTGAGAAGAAACCTAAATTACGTTTAAGCTCATTTTGATTACTCATTTCTATCTATCCTCCATTTACTCATGCGTGATAAGCAAGTAGAGAGACGCTATACATTATTAAAACAGTATCATTCAATATCATTACAAAAATAAAAGACCATACCGCACAACATATACATGGATTTAAAAAAACATTGTATTTGTCATACTGTTCAGTCGCTTCTTTAACTCTTTCTTATTGAATGCGCTTACATACTGAAAAAAATAACTTTTTATTTGTCTCTGTTACTTTTATCCCTTTTGATAATGTTAATCATAGCTTCCTGTTACAGTTTAACGCACGCTCGCATAATGGGCAATAACATTTTCTTTTAATATATACACAATTTATGAACAAACTTTGAAAAGGTGTTTTGAATGTATTAAAGAAAACTGTTATTCATTTAGCGTAGTTAAACTAAAATAGAAATATCTGAATAACCCCAACCAATCATACTTCTTTCTATTACCTGTTTCTCCCTCTTTTAAATCATTTTTCTGATTTATTTTTAAACTTACGTTTAAAAAAGCACATACTATTT
>NZ_PZGG01000026.1 GCF_003043455.1 Staphylococcus simulans
CATTCCATTGTCTGGCGACAATGGCAAAGAGGTCACACCTGTTCCCATGCCGAACACAGAAGTTAAGCTCTTTAGCGCCGATGGTAGTCGGACTTACGTTCCGCAAGAGTAGGACGTTGCCAGGCAATGATATTATTCCACAGTAGCTCAGTGGTAGAGCTATCGGCTGTTAACCGATCGGTCGTAGGTTCGAGTCCTACCTGTGGAGCCATATGGCCCCGTGGTCAAGCGGTTAAGACACCGCCCTTTCACGGCGGTAACACGGGTTCGAGTCCCGTCGGGGTCATTACATATTGGAGAATTAGCTCAGCTGGGAGAGCATCTGCCTTACAAGCAGAGGGTCGGCGGTTCGAACCCGTCATTCTCCACCATTTTGAATTAAATTTTGTCGGAGGGGTAGCGAAGTGGCTAAACGCGGCGGACTGTAAATCCGCTCCTTCGGGTTCGGCAGTTCGAATCTGCCCCCCTCCACCATCTAATGGGCTATAGCCAAGCGGTAAGGCAACGGACTTTGACTCCGTCACTCACTGGTTCGAATCCAGTTAGCCCAGCCATTAGAGCCATTAGCTCAGTTGGTAGAGCATCTGACTTTTAATCAGAGGGTCAGAGGTTCGAATCCTCTATGGCTCACTGTTGCACCCTTGTGAAAAGGGTGCTTTTTTTATTGTAATTTTTTCTTTTACTAGTGAATTAGAATATATAATTCAAAGATGTATGTATTTTTATTCTAAGGTAAAGGGGGATGTATGCTATAATTTAAATGTATGAGCGCTGTGTATGAATCAATATAACAGCAATCATTGTAATTAGGTTACCGGAGGAGATGCTATGAATTTTGGCGGCATTTTTGAAAATTTCAATACGGTAAAGTTAATAACAAGTATTCTAGACTTACTTATAGTCTGGTATGTGATTTATCTATTAATCACAGTATTCAAAGGTACTAAAGCAATCCAACTACTCAAAGGGATCATCGTTATTGTTATTGGTCGTTGGGTCAGTGCTGCTTTAGACTTGACTACTACTGCAAGATTGTTTGATATGGTAATTCAATGGGGTTTCTTGGCCATCATTGTAATCTTCCAGCCAGAAATCAGACGAGCACTTGAGCAGTTAGGTAGAGGTAACCTGTTTAAACGCTATGTTGCTAATTCATCAGCAGATCAAGAGAAATTGATTAAAGCAGTTGGCGGAGCAGTACAATACATGGCCAAAAGAAGAATTGGTGCTTTAATTGTGTTTGAGAAAAAGACAGGTCTTCAAGATTACATTGAGACAGGTATACCAATGGATTCTGATATTTCACAAGAACTTTTGACGAATGTCTTTATTCCTAATACACCGTTGCATGATGGTGCAATGATTATACAAGGAACAAAGATCGCAAGTGCTGCTTGTTATTTACCACTTTCTGATAGTTCTAAGATTTCAAAGAGTTTAGGAACAAGACATCGTGCTGCAGTAGGTATCTCAGAAGTTTCTGATGCATTTACCGCAGTAGTATCTGAAGAAACAGGTTCTATTTCTGTAACGTTCGATGGAAAATTGCGTAAAGACATCTCACTAGAAGTCTTTGAAGAATTATTAGCTGAACATTGGTTTGATACAAGACTTCCAAAGAAAGGCGTGAAGTAAAATGTTTGAGAGCAAATGGGGTTTAAGATTTGTAGCATTTGTCTTAGCATTAGCTTTCTTTTTAACAGTGAACAATGTCTTTGGAGATATCTTTGGAACATCTAAGCTATCACAAACTTCAACACGCACAATCTCGAATGTACCTGTAGAAGCTACATATAACAGTAAAAATTTATACGCTTCAGGCATACCTGACAGCGTCGACGTCCAAATTAAAGGTACACAATCTAAAGTGTTGAAAGCAGAACAATCAGATGACATTAAAGTCGAATTGGATCTAACTAAAACATCATTAGGTCGTCATAAAGTTGATTATGTAATTAAAGGTTTGGATAATGAAGTAGAGGGTACTGTTAACCCTAAACAAGCGACTGTCAATCTAGAGAAAAAAGTCACTAAAATGATGACAGTGACACCAGATGTCAGTAATAAAGAATTAAATCCAAATTATCAGATTAAAAATCAAACTGTGACACCTAAAAAAGTTAAAGTGATAGGTGGGCAACATCAAGTAGATAAAATTGCTTATTTAAAAGCAACATTTAAAGACGATACAAATATCAATGATGATACAACCGATGTTGGTGAAATTGTTGCTTTTGATAAGAACTTAAATAAACTTGACGTGATTACAAAACCAAGCACTGTTAATATTACTGTAGAGTTAGAACCTTACAGGAAGAAAGTAGATATTAAAAAGAAAGTTATCGGTAAAGCAAATTCTAAGTTAAATGCTGATAATGTTAATTTGTCTAAACAACAAGTTGAAATTTTTGGAAATAGAGATGAGTTAAGTGATATCCATAGTGTGACAGCAGTGGTTGATTTAGCAGATTTTGAAAATTCAGATGAAGCTGCTGTGAAAATGGAATTACCTGACAAAGTTAAAGATGCTGATGCGAGTGATATCAAAGCGACAATATCAGCGAAATAAATTAAGCATTAAAGGAGAATTTTGAAATGGGCAAATATTTTGGGACAGACGGAGTCAGAGGTGTAGCAAACGAAGAACTAACTCCAGAACTGGCTTTTAAACTAGGTAGATACGGCGGTTATGTTTTAGCGCATAATGAAGACAAGAAACATCCACAAGTCCTTGTAGGACGTGATACACGTGTTTCTGGGGAAATGTTGGAATTTGCGTTAATCGCAGGTTTAATCTCTATCGGTGCTGAAGTAATGCGATTAGGCGTTATTTCTACACCAGGTGTAGCATACTTAACAAAAGAAATGGATGCTGAGCTAGGTGTTATGATTTCAGCTTCTCATAATCCAGTGGCAGATAACGGAATTAAATTCTTCGGTTCAGACGGCTTCAAATTATCTGATGATCAAGAAAGAGAAATCGAAGCGTTATTAGACGAAGAAAATCCTGATTTACCACGTCCAATCGGAAATGAAATTGTTCAGTATTCGGACTACTTCGAAGGCACTCAAAAATACTTAAGTTATTTAAAATCAACTGTAGATGTTAATTTTGAAGGCTTAAAAATTGCTTTAGATGGAGCCAATGGTTCTACATCACAACTTGCACCATTCTTATTCGGTGATTTAGAAGCAGATACAGAAGTGATCGGTTGCAGCCCAGATGGTTACAATATTAATGATGGCGTGGGTTCAACACATCCTGAAGCATTAGCTCAAACAGTTGTTGAAACTGAAAGTGACTTTGGTTTAGCCTTCGATGGAGACGGCGACCGTTTAATCGCAGTTGATGAAAAAGGTAATATCGTTGATGGTGACCAAATTATGTTCATCATTGGTCAAGAAATGGCGAAAAACCAAGAGTTAAATGATAACATGATTGTTTCTACTGTCATGAGTAACTTAGGTTTCTACAAAGCATTAGAAGCAGAAGGTATTAAATCTAATAAAACTAAAGTCGGCGACCGTTATGTTGTAGAAGAAATGCGCAGAGGCAACTACAACCTAGGCGGTGAGCAATCAGGTCATATCGTAATGATGGATTACAATACGACTGGAGATGGTTTATTAACAGGTGTACAATTAGCAGCTGTTGTAAAATTAACTGGTAAACCATTAAGTGAACTTGCTGAACAAATGAAAAAATACCCACAATCTTTAATTAACGTACGTGTGACAGACAAACACGCAGTGACAGACAATGCTGATGTTAAAGCAGAAATGGACCGCGTAGAAGCTGACATGAACGGTGAAGGACGTATTTTAGTTCGACCTTCAGGTACAGAGCCATTAGTACGTGTCATGGTAGAAGCTGCAACTGATGAAAAAGCTGAAAACTATGCACAACAAATCGCAGATGTAGTTAAAGAAAAAATGGGTTTAAATGAATAATTAATTTTGAAGAACTGAGGCTGATTAACAAGTTTCAGTTCTTTTTAATTTGTGATAAAAGTCAAAAAAAAAGACTGAAGCTACTTAGCCTCTAAATATAATAAACGAATATTATTAGTTAATAGTAAAAACATAATTAGAAATCGAAAAAATTGCAGTTAGCAAAAAACTTTAGAGTGTAAGCGGATACAGGTTGGGAAAATAGTTGCATTTATAAAAACACTCATTGTAAAATACTTATATTACGTGTAAAAGGGGGATAGACAGGTTAAACCATAATTATAGCGCCCGTACAATGGCAAGCTGGAATTTGCGTAGATTTATGTCTTAGAGCAGAAGATGTAATAGCAAGCATAGCTTTAAATTGTCGACGAGGAAGACAGTGATCGGATTATCGGCGGATGCTGTCTCGGATAAGGTCAGTCGTAAGTTTACAAGGTAAAACATTGAGGTGACTCGATGCACAAAGTTTGTAAACAGACCAAAGTTTATATTTTTGAACGGTACTCACACAAGGGGATTAGTACGTCTATTTTTGTAGAGTTCAAGTGAGAAGGGACTCTATAGAGTATATTTAGGCGGCATCAATTTATATTCGATACAGAAAAATTTAATATGAAACTGAAAGATTCCCCCGTGAAAAGGGTAACCGTTAGGAATGAAGAATACGGAGGAATTGAATTATGTGTGGAATTGTAGGATATATCGGATATGATAATGCGAAGGAAATTTTATTAAAAGGCTTAGAGAAATTAGAGTACAGAGGTTATGACTCTGCAGGTATTGCACTTGTGAATGACGAAGGTACGACAGTATTTAAAGAAAAAGGTCGTATTGCAGATTTAAGAAATGTAGCTGACAATAGTGATGTAGATGGAACAGTAGGAATTGGTCATACACGTTGGGCGACACATGGTGTGCCGAACTATGAAAACTCTCATCCACATCAATCAGCATCTAAACGCTTTACTTTAGTTCACAATGGTGTGATTGAAAATTACGAAGAGTTACGTGATCAATATGTATCAGATGTTAATTTTTTATCAGATACTGATACAGAAGTCATCGTACAATTAGTAGAACATTTCTCAAATGAAGGCTTATCTACTGAAGAAGCTTTCACTAAAGTCGTTAAATTATTACATGGCTCTTATGCCTTAGCATTATTAGACGAAGAAGACCACGATACAATTTACGTGGCGAAAAACAAATCACCATTATTAATCGGTGTTGGAGAAAAATTCAACGTTGTAGCATCAGATGCTTTAGCAATGTTGCAAGTAACGAATGAATATAAAGAAATTCACGATCATGAAATTGTTATTGTTAAACGTGATTCAGTTGAAATCAAAGATTTAGATGGCAATGTACAAAAACGTGAAACATACACTGCTGAAATTGATGCATCAGACGCTGAAAAAGGTGTTTATGATCATTACATGCTAAAAGAAATTCATGAACAACCTGCAGTTATGCGTCGTATTATTCAAGAATATCAAGATGACAACGGCGACTTGAAAATGGATAATGCGATTATCGATGAAGTTGCACAAGCTGACCGAATTTATATCATCGCTGCCGGTACAAGCTATCATGCAGGTTTAGTAGGTAAAGAATTTATCGAAAAATGGGCTGGTGTCCCAACAGAAGTACATGTCGCTTCTGAATTCGTATACAACACACCATTATTATCTAAAAAACCATTATTCATCTATATTTCACAATCAGGTGAAACAGCAGACAGCCGTGCTGTATTAGTTGAAATGAAAAAACGTGGTCATAAAGCATTAACAGTAACAAATGTACCAGGTTCAACACTTTCTCGTGAAGCGGACCACACGTTACTTTTACATGCTGGACCAGAAATTGCTGTAGCATCTACAAAAGCATATACAGCACAAATTGCAGTACTTGCTATCTTGTCTCAAATTGTGGCTAAACGTCACGGACAAGAAGAAACTGTAGATTTATTACAAGAACTTGCGAAAGTCGCAAATGCGATGGAAGCAATCGTAGACGATGCTGAATATATGGAACAAATTGCGAAAGACTACTTAGCAACAACACGCAATGCCTTCTTTATCGGTCGTACAATCGACTACAATGTCAGCTTAGAAGGCGCATTGAAATTAAAAGAAATTTCATATATTCAAGCAGAAGGATTTGCTGGCGGTGAATTAAAACACGGTACAATTGCGTTGATTGAAGATCAAACACCAGTGATTGCTTTAGCAACACAAGAGAATGTTAACCTTTCAATCCGCGGTAACGTCAAAGAAGTTGCTGCACGTGGTGCACATACATGCATTATCTCAATGGATGGATTAAATAAAGCAGGAGACACTTATGTGATTCCTCAAGTGAACGAGTTATTAACGCCACTTGTTTCTGTTGTGCCATTACAATTGATTGCATACTATGCAGCATTACACCGTGATTTAGATGTGGATAAACCACGTAACTTAGCAAAATCAGTAACAGTAGAATAATTGATAATTAACGAAACTGTCATTCTCTTTGTAGAGTGGCAGTTTTTTCTTTGTAGAAAGTTGCGAAAACAGTTTGAAAATGCCATAATCAAGGCGATAACAACAACTTGGAGGAAAAGTAATGGATAATGTACAAGCGATATTCTTAGATATGGATGGAACGATTTTACAAGAAAATAATAGAGTATCAGATAAAACAACAGAAACAATCAAACAATTACGTCAAAATGGATTCAAAGTCTTTATAGCGACAGGACGTTCATTTGACGAAATTGAACATTTAACACCTGAAAATTTTGAAATTGATGGTGTGATTTCATCTAATGGGACTAGAGGAAACGCTGAAGGTGTAACTATCTTTGAACATAGTCTGACGTATGAAGCGGTCACTGAAATTGTTGAAAGCGCGAAAGCTCAACACATTTATTATGAAGTATTTCCATTCAGCGGCAAACGTATGATTTTAAAAGAAGACCGCGAATGGATTGAAGCAACTTGTGCAGGTGATACGCCACCGAACAATGTGGGGATCAGTGAGTGGAATTCTCGTAAGCATGCTTTAAATGGCAACGTAAACTGGGTAGATACATTACCTCAAATGCAGTTTTCTAAAATTTATATGTTCACACCAGATTTAGAGAAAATCACGACAATCAGAGAACATTTAATCGATGAACAGAAACAACTAGAAATCACAGTTTCCAACTCATCACGCTTCAATGCGGAAACTATGGCAGAAGGTATCGATAAAGGTACGGGTATTAAAGAGATGATTGAACACTTTAATATTCCGCAATCAGATACACTTGTGATTGGTGACAGTGATAACGACCGTTCTATGTTTGCGTTTGGTCATTACACAGTCGCAATGAAAAACGCTCGACCTGAAATTCAAGCTCTTACAAAAGATGTCACATCTTATACAAATGATGAAGACGGTGCAGCACGTTATTTAGAATCAAACCTTTTGAATTAATAATAGAAAAAGCGTCTGAAGGAGTTGTTACACTGCCTTCAGACGCTTACTTATTGCTTACTTTTTAAAGTCATCTGAGCGTTCATCAATTTCTTTATTCTTTGATTGTAAGTGATCAAATGTAGTATCTTGATAAACTTCTTTATCATTTTCGTTTGTAGTTTCTTTCGTTTCTGTTTCTTTTACAGGTGTTGTCTTTTCTTTTTCCTCTTGTTCTGCTTTTGCTTGTTGTTTACGTTGTTGGCGAGAAGGCGCACGGTGAGGTACAACACCATCTGTTACAGTACTGAAGAATGCGATAATCGCATTAACGTTTAAGTAATAAACGACAATACGTACGATGATGATAATAACTAGTAAAACAACTGTTAAAACGCCTGCTACGTTTTGTGAAATACTTCTTGTAGAGAATGCGACAAGTTGAGAAACAGGTGTTTCTAAAATAATCACAACTAAATCTAATACTACAAGTCCAAGTAAAAGTTTGAACCAAGAATGATGACCATTTTTCATTGATTTAAATGCATGTTTAACATCTTGGAATGCACCGGCCTGACGGTCTTTAAAGTATGCGACTGTATACGCAATCATGATGTAAGTAAATGTCCAGATAAAGAATGAAAGTACAATCGCTAAAATTGTAAGCGCGATAAGTTGAACAGCAATGTATACACCGACATGTTCCATAAAGTAACTTTGTCCGCTTCTCAACAACGCTCCAATACCTAAACTGAACAATTGAGTCAGTAAGTAGCGAATCAGACTCAGTATCGCGATAAAGAGTAAAGTAAACAATGCTAACTTAACAGCTCTTAAATAGCTGCCTTTTTTAAATGCTTCAAAAGCATCAAGCATGCTGACTTTTTCTTTATGGATACCTTTATAAATGATGTTGATCGCACCTGCAGCCAGGTGATATCCAGCAAAGATAAAGAAAGCTAATGGTATAATCAGACTGATAATCACCGGTAATAAAATTTGCGGTGACATTGATTGATACATCATCGCCATAATAAACATCGAGATGCTTTGCGTTAATGGCTGTAATGTCAATCCAGTCAATAATAGAAAGACAATAAATGTTAGAATACTAAAAAGAGCTATTTTAACATTTTGCGGTTTTGCGTTTTGTATTGCATGTTTATGAAATTTAAACAATGGCTTAGCACTCCTTTGATATGATATAAACACAATATCAAAAAATTGCTTGGTTTCAAATTAAAAAATCAAGATTATAAGCAAAATGTAATGTTTTGTTTCATTATAAACTTTAATGAGGGTGATAGTATGAAATTTGCAGTATTTACAGATGTCCACGGAAACATGGATGCATTAGCCACAGTTTTGAGAGACATTGACAGAAGAGGGGATATTGATCACATTTATAACTTAGGAGATATCATCGGTATCGGTCATAATACAAATGAAGTATTAGGTATGGTCACTTCAAGAGATGATATTACATCGATTGCAGGTAATCATGACGAAGCCATTATGTCAGTTATCAATCAAACACCTTATCCAGAAGATTTAAATGATAAGTTTTACGAACATCATCACTGGGTTGCTGAACATTTAAATCCACAGTATTACGAGTATTTAAATCAACTGCCAAGAACGTTTAACTTAGAAGTGGCCGGTCAAAAAGTATTGGGCATCCATTATGAAATTGAAAATATGATGTTAGAGCAACCGATTGATAAAGTGCCATTTAGTCCAATTGTTGAACCGACTGCTTCGCATATGGCGCATTTATTTAAAGATAAAGAAGCGGATTTAATTTTATTCGGTCATAATCATACATTGCATCATTTCATTTATGAGGATGTCGCTTATTTCAATCCAGGTTCAGTAGGATTGAATCGTGCACCTTATACAGTATACGGCATTGTGACCATTACACCTGAACAATTCAATATCGAACATGTCAGAGTAGCTTATGATAATACACGCTTCATTGATGGTTTCGAACAAAAAGATGTTCCAGGCCAACAATTGATATTTGATAAATTTATTCAATAAAACAAACCTAATTGTCATATGAAAAAGAAGACGTATCAGACTTGATTGCTGATACGTCTTCTTTGCTTTTAAATACTTTATGGTGTCACAACATGTGAACATAACGTTTCGCGACTATGCTCATTTTGATCAGATTCTAATTGAATGGTCATATGATGCACATTGAGTTCGTTTAATTGATGTTCAATACGTTTAAGCAATGCTTCACACTCTTTGATAGATAATGTATCACTCACGACCGCATGGCAACTGAAGGCATTTAAATCATTAGAAATCGTCCAAATATGACAATCATGAACATTTTGGATTTCTTTTTCAGCACGTACCGTTTCAACCACTTGATCGATGTCGATATCTTTAGGTGTACCTTCCATCAAGATATTAAGTGAATCTTTGATTAAACCGTAACTGCTTTTAAGAAGTAATAAAGACACAAGAATACTCGCGATGGGATCTGCGATGGTAAAGTGGAAAGCCCAAATTAAAATTGCGGCAACAATCGCGCCTAAAGAACCAAGCAAGTCACCTAAGACATGTAAGAATGCACCGCGCATATTAATATTATGTTCCGTATCTCCGCCACGTAACATAATCCAAGCCACTACAATGTTGACCACTAAACCAATGACACTGATGATAAACATTTCAGTAGAAAGGACTTCAGGAGGTGCTGCAAATCTTCTGATAGCTTCAATCATGATGCCGATACTGATAACTAGTAATAAGACACCATTAAATAAAGCAGCTAAGATCTCAAAGCGTTTATAACCAAAAGTCATATTCATTGTGGCATGGCGTTCAGCATATTTAAATGCGAATAGCGCTAAACCTAAAGAAAAGGCATCACTGAGCATATGAACACCATCGGATAGTAATGCTAAACTGTTCGCAAAGAAACCGCCGATTAATTCTACGACCATAAAGGATGCGATAATCATAAATGAAAAAGCTAAAACACGTTTGTTGTCGGTATGCACATGATGATGGTGATGGTGATGTGCATGTTCATGAGAATGATTCATAATAAAACTTCCTTTCTAATCAACCGGGTGCTCTGCATGGTGGATGGCTTGTGAAAGCAGTGTTACCACGTGTTGGTCATCAAGCATATAAATTTTAGATTGGCCTTGTCGTTGATCTTTAACTAACTCAGCATGACGCAGTACTTTTAATTGATGCGATACATTTGATTGAGACAGTTTGAGCGTATGGCTGATATGACCCACACTGCAAGGTCCTTGTTCGAGTAAATGCATAATTCGGATACGATTGGGTTCACTTAGGGCTTTGAAAATGTCCGTCACTTGTGCGAGTGTACGGCCGCTTAATTCTTGGTGTGACATGACTTTCACTCCTCTTATTAATATATGAACATGTATTCATATATAATGTACATCGATTGTATGTATAAGTCAATATCTGAAAATAGTGTCTGTTTTGGATTTACAAATGAGGGAACAATTATAACTGTATAAAATGAAAAGAAATAAATTAAAGAAGGAGTGAAATCATTGAGTATTTTATTCTTAGGTGCCAATGGTGGCGTTGGTCATTATGCGGTAAAACAATTAAAAGAAGATGGTCAAGAAGTAACAGCGGCTTATCGTAAAGAAGAACAAGTAAGTAAAGCAAAAGAAGAAGGTTATCATGCTGAACTTGTAGATGTTGAAAAAGATACGATTGATGATCTTGCGAAGAAATTCAAAGGCTTTGAACAAGTAGTCTTCTCCGTCGGTTCAGGCGGCAGTACAGGTGCAGATAAAACAATTATTGTTGATTTGGATGGTGCTGTGAAAGCTATTGAAGCAAGTAAACAAGCAGGTGTGAAACACTTTGTGATGGTTTCTACATTTGATTCTCGTCGTGAAGCGTTTGATAGCGTACCTGAATTAAAACCTTATACGATTGCGAAACACTATGCAGATAATCATTTACGTGACTCTGGCTTACACTATACTATTGTGCATCCGGGTGCTTTATTAGATGATCCAGGTACTGGCAAAGTGACGATTGCGTCGCAATTAGAAGAAGCAGGCAGTGTGCCGCGTGAAGATGTTGCATCTGTGATTGTTAAAGTTCTGACTAATGAACAATTCCAAGGTGGAGAATTCCAAGTCGTTAGTGGCGATGAGGCAATTGATACAGCGTTGACTCAATACTATCAAAACAAATAATCATGAATATAAAATTTGTTCAAGAAGGTCTTTGATGGCCTTCTTTTTTATACATAATAGAGTAAGGTTGTGAAGAGATTTGTGATAATTAAGTAGATAAAACTATGGAGGTCAAAAGTCGATGAAAATTTCGAAAACAAAGATATATGAAAAAATTGCCGACATCTTGTTAGAACAAATCAAATCTGGTGAATATGCTGTCGGGGACAAATTGCCTTCCATTCAAGCGTTAGCAAAAGACTATGGTGTCAGTGTGGCATCTGTACGAGAAGCTTTTAATGCGTTACGTACTATCGGAGTCATTGAAATCAAACAAGGCTATGGGACGTTCGTGACAAAAAGAGAGCCGGTCTTCTTTGATTTGAATGAATCAAGTTTGACGCGCAAACAAATTGAAGATTTATTAGAATTACGTGAAGTTGTAGAACTAGCGACAGTACAAAAAGCTGCGACACATAGATCAAGTGACGATTTAGAAGTACTATCTTCAGCTTTACAATTAATGCAGAAAGCAGTCGGTGATGGCACATCTGGAGAAGCGGCAGATTTAAAGTTTCATTTAGCGATTGCTAGAGCAGCTCAAAATGATATGTTGTTTGACTTGTTGAATAACATTTCAGATGTGATTCAAGAAACCATGAAAGAAACACGCCGAGTATATTTATTTGATAAAGAAAAAGCATTACTTCGTTTATATGAAGAACACCAAAAGATATATCAAGCAATTGAACAACAAGATACAGATAAAGCAGTTCAACAAATGAAAGCACACTTAGAAGAAGTGCGTGATACGATTCTAGAAAACATTCGCCAACAATAAGCATTCGAAAACAAGTCTCATAAAATTGAGGCTTGTTTTTATTTTGATTAAAAACTCTTCATGAAAAATAAAAAAGTTTGAACAAATTGTTAAACATCTGATGACTAGATGTTTAAATAGCGCTATAATGTACGAGTAATCGTTTCTATTCTTAATCTAAACAGTAATCGTTGTGGGGATGATTACTGCTGTTTTAACGGTTAAGAATCAAGAAATCATTAAAAATTTAATAGGGCATATACGTTCACGTAAAATGCGCGAGCGGGGAAAGGGTGTAAAATATGAAAGTCAGTTTATTCTCAACTTGTTTAGTTGAAGCTTTCCATACACGCATTGGTGTTGCGACAGTGGAATTGCTTGAAAGACTAGGTTGCGAAGTAGATTATCCGACAGCACAAGTATGTTGCGGACAACCAGCCTACAACTCAGGCTATTTCGATGATGCAAGACAATCAGCTAAACAAATGATTAAAGCATTCAAAGATTCAGACTATGTTGTCGCACCATCTGGTTCTTGTATTACAATGTTTAAACATTATCCAAGTTTATTTGAAAAGGATCCTGTGATGCATAAAGAAGCTATCGCATTAGCAGATAAATCTTATGAACTTACACAATTTATCGTTAATGTATTAGGTGTCACTGATGTCGGTGCATCATTAGAAGGTAAAGCAACAATTCATCCTTCTTGTCATATCACACGTGTATTAGGTGTGGTAAATGAACCGAAAGAATTATTAAGCCATGTGAAAGGTTTAGAACTAGTAGAATTGCCTCAGTATTATAACTGTTGCGGTTTCGGTGGTACATTCGCTGTAAAAATGGCTGATGTCTCTAGTGAAATGGTTGATGAAAAAGCACACTGTGTAGATGAAACAGGGGCTGATTATTTAATCGGTGCAGATGCCAGCTGTTTAATGAATATCGAAGGACGTTTAAAACGTATCAACAGTAAAGTAAAAGTACTTCATATTGCGGAAGTGTTGAATCATCAACTTGAAGGGGCGGTGCATTAAGATGGGTATGCGTATCGGAGAAAAAACATTCAAAGAAGCCTTCAAAGTTGAGAAACAAAATAAATTTATGCGCGGTGCTGTAAGCTCTGCACAAGATGGCTTAAGAGTTAAAAAATTAAAAGCACAAGAAGAACTTGGCAACTGGGAAGAATGGCGTCAACTTTCTGCAGAAATTCGCCAACATACATTAGAAAATTTAGATTACTATTTAAATCAGTTATCTGAAAATGTCGCAAAACTTGGCGGTCATGTATACTTTGCAGAAACAAAAGAAGAAGCTTCTAACTATATTGCTGAAGTCGTTAAAAAGAAAAATGCCAAAAAAATCGTGAAGTCAAAATCAATGGTCACTGAAGAAATCAATATGAACCATGTGTTACAAGATACAGGAGCAGAAGTGGTTGAAACTGACTTAGGTGAGTATTTACTACAAATTGATGAAGAAGATCCGCCATCACATATCGTCGCACCTGCATTGCATAAAAACCGCGGTCAAATCCGTCGTGTGTTACATGCGAAAGAAGGTTATGAAGGTACTGATGATCCGACAGAAATGGCACGTTTTGTACGTAAAATAATGCGCGAAAAATTCTTAGCTGCAGAAGTCGGTATTACAGGATGTAACTTTGCGGTCGCAGATAGTGGCAGCTTCTGCTTAGTTACAAATGAAGGTAACGCACGTATGTCTACAACTGTACCTAAAACACAAATCACAGTTATGGGTATGGAGCGTATCGTACCATCATTTAAAGAAATGGAAGTCCTAGTCGGTATGTTGTCTCGTAGTGCGGTAGGTCAAAAATTACCAAGTTATGTCACTACTTTAACAGGACCTCGTGGCGAAGGCGAAATCGACGGACCAGAAGAATTCCATTTAGTTATCGTAGACAATGGACGTTCAACAATTTTAGGTACACAATTCCAAGAAATTTTACAATGTATTCGTTGCGGTGCATGTATGAACGTATGTCCGGTTTATCGTCATTCTGGCGGTCACAGTTACGGTTCTATCTATCCAGGACCAGTCGGTGCAGTCTTATCGCCATTACTTGGCGGTTATGAAGAATATGGACAATTACCATATGCGTCTTCACTTTGTGCCGCATGTTCAGAAGCATGTCCAGTTAAAATTCCGCTTCACGACTTACTCTTAAAACACCGTCAAGTCGAAGCAGAAGAACTTAAAAAATCAGCATTAGGCGAACGTCTGGTTATGAAAGGTTTCGGTATCGGTACAACTAAACCGCATCTTTTCCAATACAGTATCAAAATGGCAGGCCCAGCCCTCAAACCGTTTGCGAATAAAGACGGCTGGGTTGAAAAAGGTCCGAAACCATTACACGCTTGGACACAATCCAGAGACTTCCCAACACCTGAAAAAGAACGTTTCAATCACTGGATGAAAGAACATTTGAAACAGAAAGAGGGTAATCACTAATGACTGGTTCAGTTTCTAACAAAGACAAATTCCTAGCAAATATTCAAAACGCCTTAGAACGTAAAACACCAGAAAAAGTCATCAAACCTGAATGGTCAGTACAACCACAATACAAAACTTTATCTGATTTATCACAAGATGAATTAGTCGACCATTTAGAACAAGAATGTAAAAGCATTCATACTGCATTTGTCAAAACAACAAAAGCGCAATTGAATGACACACTAAAAGAAACGATTGAACAGTTTGGCGGCAACCCAGTTGTACGTTTTGATGATCCGCGCTTTGACCAATACAATGTAGATTTAAGCGCATTTGAAACAACAGTGTGGGATGAATCACGCCCTGAAGAAAGTAAAGCAGCAGCACAAACTGCACAAGTGGGTATTACTTTCAGTGATTATTGTTTAAGCGAAAGCGGAACAATTGTATTATTCTCAGGCAAAGGACGCGGCCGTGCAGTAAGCTTAATGCCTGAAACGTATATTGCGATTATTCCAAAATCCACAATCGTTCCAAGATTTACACAAGCAGCAGACGGCTTATTCGATAAAAACCAAGAGGAAGCACGTTTCCCATCTTGTGTAAACTTTATTACAGGACCTTCTAACTCTGCAGATATCGAAATGAACTTAGTTGTAGGTGTGCATGGTCCAGTCAAAGCAGCATATATTGTTGTAGATGATATCTAGAAATCAAAAATGACTTTTATAGAAATAAATAAATTCCCCGAGTTATACATATAACCGTATAATTCGGGGATTTTCAGCATTTAAAAAGACCTAAGCTTTTCCAGGGCTTAGGTCCTTATGCAAATTTTTTATCAGTGTGAGCTGCATCAGCAACCCGTTCGATATTAATCATTTTTATTACCTTATGTAGCGTATGTTAAGGTATTATTAACATACTTCTATCATAAAGGGTAACAGTCAGCAAGCACAAGCAATAATTAATAGAAAATGTAGATTTAATAGGAAAAATGATAAAAAATATCAAAAGTATAAAAAGGAATGTGAAAAAAACATACATTGATTGAAATTTTGATGATTAAGTTTTGTAAAAAAATTATGGATACTACCACCCTGAACAAAATATTGTTATAATATGCTAGATAACGCTAACATGAATAAATCCAACAAGAAATCAGAGACACAGATATTGATACATAGTAAGGAACGGTTTGAAAAAGTAGCGGAGGTGGACAGTTTCAATGCCATTGTTTTTAGACCCGATTTTTAAAGAGAGAATTTGGGGAAGTCGCCATTTATCAAAATATGGTTATGCATTACCTGAATCAGATATAGGAGAAATATGGACAATCTCTGCGCACCCTCATGGTGACAGTGTCATCTCAAATGGCCCATTTAAAGGTCAAACACTTAATCATGTTTGGCATACACATAAAGAGTTGTTTGGTGATTTTCCAAGTGCACAATTCCCATTAATGGTAAAAATGATAGATGCACAAGAGGCACTGTCGGTACAAGTACACCCCGATACTGCTTATGCTTATGAACATGAAGACGGTGATTTCGGTAAAAAGGAATGCTGGTTCATTATTGAAGCGGATGAAGATGCTGAAATTATCTACGGTTTGAATACAGAGTCTAAAGATGACTTTGTAGAAGCTTTAGACCAAGGTGAACACCAAGATTTATTTAAACATATCCCAGTTCAAGCAGGAGACTTCTTCTTTGTGCCTAATGGAATTGTTCATGCGATTGGTAAAGGATTGGTTGTATATGAAGTGACACAAGCTTCAGACGTCACATATCGTATTTACGATTATAATCGTGTCGATGCACAAGGTCAGCCGCGTGATATGCATATCGAGAAAGCCAAAGACGTCGTTGAAGTACGTGAAGATAGTCCGAATGTAATACCTGAATCAGAAATTATTGAAAATCATAAGCGGACAACTTACATTACACATGAAGCCTTTACTGTCGTTAAATGGGAAATCACAGGAACATTAAGTTATATGAAACCAAGAGAGTTCTGTTTGGTCACAGTGTTAAATGGCGAAGGCCAGTTGATCACTGATGGCGATGTTTATGAAATTGAATCAGGCAGCAGTTTTATTTTGACGTCTGAGGATTTAGATAACATCTTTGAAGGTGACTTAACAGTTATGATTACGTATGTTTAAAGAAACAGAGGTGTAACAGCATGCGAAAATTTTTATACATCACTTTAATTTGCGGTATTTTATCAGGTGCAGGAGTCTTTATGAATTTCCCTAAGTACCCAAACTTGATGATTCCAGCTGCATTTTCAATTTTAGGGATATTATGTGTATTACTCACTATTCCAGATAAACAAACGAGCAACATGTTGAAGTTAGGCGGATTTTTGATTAATTTCATGCCGTTAATGGCAATTTTACTCATGCCTCGATAATGAGTTTAACTTGTATCGAAGAGAGGCATTTGATATAAATAGCTAGAATGAGATTTGCAATATAGGGTTGAAGCTAACAGCCGCGAAATGCGTATATTGCACTTAAACCAATATATTTATGAAGAAGGAGCAGTATCAAAATGAGTGAAGAAACAAACTATTTCTGGCTGAACTGCGGTTATAATCGTTGGAATCATAATGAACCTTTAGTGGGCCAGACAACATTGTTTGAATCAGGGGCACAATTCAATCCTACGCAAGGTTTTCGCGCGTTCAAAAAAGCCAAACCAGGAGATAAAGTTATCTTTTATCAAGTTCAAACAGATGCAGGTTTGCTTGGAAGCGGTGAAATCATCAGTGTCCAAACAGGTGCACAACATAAAATTCGTGTACAATTTCGTTTGACTGAAGCTTTAAAACCATTAACTGCAGATTACTTAAAACGCAGCGAACAATTAGAGTTTCGTATCAATAACATGAAAGAAACTTTGTTCAATCAAATCGCAAAAGAAGAATTTGAATTAATTGAACAACTAGGTAAAGGGACAACGCAAGTACCGAGATACTTCTTCTTAGCTGAAACCAAAGATTTTGAACCTGGTGAAACATATACTTTATTTACGCATACGTTCAATGGCATTAAACGTAATGGTTATCATTACTACACGCAACTTGAAATCGGCGATAAGCTTGTGTTTTATAACCGTAACGCTGATCACTCTGTGGTCGGTTTAGGTGAAGTGACACAACATATTCGTGAGTTGCCGCCCATTCAAGGACGTACGAATAGTACCGCAATTGAAGTCCGTTATGACGAAGATATTAATCCAGTGAATTTAGCAACTTTAAATAAACACCCAAGATTAAAGAATTTATATTACTTGCAAGAAAATGCGAAACAAGCTATCGCAAGCATGTCTCAAGCACAATTTGATGCGATTCTTGAAATGAGTCGTAATGACAGTGTGAAACCACAATTCGAAGCGATTAAAAAGGATGACGCAGTCTCACAAACAGAAGATGAAATAAAACCATTTATTTTGTTAGTGATTCAAGATAAAGATCGTGCGGAAGGTTTAAAAGCTGCAGAGAATCTACTACAAAAAACGAATGCGAAACCTGTTATCACAACAGGACATCCTGATTTCTCTGAAGATATGTTATATGGTAAGTATTTACCGAATGAAGCAGGAGCGCTTTATTATAGAGAAGGTTTCATTACAGAATTGATGCCGAGAACAGACCGCAGCTATTTAGTCATTGATAACTTCAACCGTATTGATCCAGATATTTTCCAAACGTATATTAATGTGTTAGAAGGTTATGAAGTGACATTGCCACGTTATAATCGGGATGGGTCTATGATTAAATGGTCACGTGATAAAGATTCTTTCTATCACTTTAATCCAAACTGGCACATTATCGGTGTCACATATGACGATTTAGAAACAATCAAACAAAAATATTCAGAACAATTCTTAAAGTACGCTCGAATTGTCAAAGTGAATCATGAGTAATAGAGATATAAGTCTTAGAGGGTTACGTCCCATCTAAGACTTTTTTTAATGAAAAATTAATGGTAAATCTAAACGGGTATAGTACATAACAGATGAAAGTACAGAACGAGAGAGGAGAAATAGAATGCCGATTATTTATTATGATGCGAACTGTGTGTATTGCTATAACTATGCAATATGGTTAATCAGACACGGTTTATCTAAAAGTTATGAGTTTGCGACATTAAAAGGAACGGCTGGACAAGAATTAGAACGCAGACATCCAGGTATTTTAAAAATGAATACTGTCGTACTGCAAGAAGGTGAACATCTTTATTTCAAATCAACAGCAATCGCAAAACTATTGATGTCATTAACAGAAGAAAAATGGATAGGTATCTTGTTAACACTTGTACCGAAACCATTGCGTAACTTCGGTTATGATTTATTTGCGAATAACCGAGATAAAATGTGGCATGCAGAATGGCAAGAACCTACTGATTATGAGCGTTCATTCTTTATTGAATTGCCTAAGAACATTTAATTGAGAATGACAATAAAACAAACAACTTGTTTGCAACGGGAGAGAGTGAAATATCATATCATGTCAAAATGCTTAGTTATAAGTGCTCAAATGTGTTGAAATCTTCAAAGCAGGGTAAAGTAATAGAGAAAGCAAATACGACATCTTAGTTCTCTAGTTTAGAATTATTTTAAATTAGAGGAGAAATAGCTTTACAGATTAGAATGATTGTAATATAATAATGATTACAAAGAGAAAAAACGACAACCTAAAGGAGCGATTATTTTTATGGCAAATAAACAAGATGTAGTAAATGTATTAAACGAACAAGTAGCAAACTGGACAGTATTATATACTAAAATTCACAACTTCCATTGGTTTGTGAAAGGTCCTCATTTCTTCTCATTACACGTTAAATTTGAAGAATTATATAATGAAGCAAGTGAACACATTGATGAATTAGCAGAACGTATCTTAGCAATCGGCGGCAGCCCAGTTGCGACATTGAAAAATAGTTTAGATGTAGCTATCGTTGATGAAGCTGAATCAGAAAAAACTGCTGAAGATATGGTTCAATCAATTTCTAAAGACTTCACTAACATTTCTGAACAACTTGGAAAAGCAGTAGAAGTTGCAGGAGATGCAGAAGATGATGTATCTCAAGATATGTTAATCGCATTACAAACTTCAGTTGATAAACACAACTGGATGTTCCAATCATTCCTAGGCAAATAAGCATCAATCAAATAAATGACAATGATAAAACCAAGCCGTGGTCAAAGCATCATGGCTTGGTTTTTATTTTGTGAAGATATTTAAAAGTTTCATGAAAGGATGTTGAAAA
This sequence comes from Staphylococcus simulans, assembly GCF_003043455.1. GTDB lineage: Bacteria > Bacillota > Bacilli > Staphylococcales > Staphylococcaceae > Staphylococcus > Staphylococcus simulans_A. Next base: position 20,150 of record NZ_PZGG01000026.1, read on the forward strand.
ATATATTGTGCGTTCTATACTATAGATGTGAAAGTTGATGAGGTGATAACGGGATGAATAAATTAATTGCGGGTACATTAGCTGCGAGTTTATTATTAACAGCGTGCGGCAGTACATCAGAACAAAACGACAACAAAGAGAACAAGCAATCAGAACAACCAGACACTAAAAAAACACAACCACCAAAACAACAACATCAAGTGAACAAGAAAAATGGTGTGACGACTGTTGACGGTTTAATGATTGTGAATAAAAAAGTGCCGATTTCAAAACATTATAATCTTGGAGAAAATAAAACAGCCAGACAACATTTGAATGAGATGATGCAAGATGCGAGAAAAGAAGGATTGAATATTGTGTATCGCAGCGGCTTCAGATCTTATCAAGAACAAGTTGGTCTTTATAATAGTTATGTGGCACGTGATGGTCAAAAAGCTGCTGATAAATATAGTGCGCGACCTGGCTTTTCTGAACATCAGACAGGTTTAGCTTTTGATGTGGGTACGCCACCGGGTAATAAAGATTTCTTAGAAGCGTATGGTGAAACGCCTGAAGGTAAATGGCTTGCTGAACATGAACATGAATATGGCTTTATCCTTCGATATCCAAAAGGTAAAGAACATATCACAGGTTATCAATATGAACCTTGGCACTTCAGATATGTCGGTCTTAAACATGCGAAAGATATCCATAATCAACATCTGACATTAGAAGAATATTTAGATTATGGTTATGATAAAAAATAATCATAAATGAAATTATGAAAAAAGGCGAAGCTGACTTGAGCTTCGCCTTGAAATATATTGTATGAATTATGCGATTTCTAACGCAATTTCCATCATTTGTGTAAATGAGTTTTGGCGTTCTTCAGGTGTTGTCGCTTCATCACGTAAAATGTGGTCGCTTACTGTGAAGATACCTAACGCTTTTTTACCTGCATAAGTTGCGTTTAAATATAAACCTGCAGATTCCATTTCAATACCTAAAATACCCATACGTTGCCATTGTTGGTTGAATGTTGAGTCAGCATTATAGAATGTATCTGAAGAAAGAATATTACCAACATGAGTCGTTGCGCCGACTTTATCCGCAACATTTTTAGCTTCGACCATTAAATCAAAGTCAGCTAATGGCGCGAAGTGGCCAGGAATATTGTATTGATCTACATAGTTAGAGTTTGTAGAAGCACCTTGTGCGATAATAATGTCGTAAAGGTTTACGTCTTCTTGTAATGCACCACAAGAACCGATTCGAATAATCGTATCTACATCAAATGTGTTATAAAGTTCATATGAATAGATACCGATACTTGGAATTCCCATACCTGAACCCATTACTGAAACTTCTTTACCTTTATATGTGCCTGTATAACCAAACATATTACGCACTTCGTTAAATTGTACGACATCTTCTAAATAATTATCTGCGATATATTTTGCGCGCAGCGGGTCACCTGGCATTAAAACTGTTTTCGCGATTTTAGCACCGTTTGGTTGAATATGCGGTGTACCTTGAGTCATATTTATCTGCTCCTTTAATAAAAAATAAGTTAAGTTAAAGATAACACGCAAGCTTATAATTTGCGAGAATAACCTTATACAGTCGGGCTTATTTAATGACAATTCAAGTATGATTTCATTAAAAGAGTGAAATTGAAACAACGTGAACATCTCTTATATTTTAGTGAGTTAAAATATTTGGTAAAATGATAATTGAATACGTTATATTATATGTGAAAGTAAACAACCAAATTGGAGGATGTATACAAATGAATGATGCGAAGTATATTGATCATACTTTATTAAAACCAGATACAACTGTAGAACAAATTGATAAGCTGATTGAAGAAGCAAAGGAATATCAATTTAAATCTGTATGTATCAACCCGACTTATGTAAAACATGCGGCAGAAGCTTTAGCGGATTCTGACGTATTAGTATGTACAGTCATCGGTTTCCCATTAGGCGCAAATACAACTGCGACAAAAGCATTTGAAGTAGAAGATGCGGTGAAAAATGGTGCAGATGAATTAGATATGGTTATTGATATCGGTGCATTAAAAGATAAACGCTATGACGAGGTACAACAAGATATTGAAGCGGTGGTTAAAGCTGCTGATGGTCGTACAGTTAAAGTGATTATCGAAACAGTGTTACTGACAGATGAAGAAAAACGTAAAGCATCTGAATTAAGTAAAGCAGCAGGTGCACACTTTGTGAAAACTTCTACTGGCTTTGCTGGCGGAGGCGCAACAGTTGAAGATGTAAAATTAATGAAAGAAGTCGTTGGCGACGCATTAGAAGTTAAAGCTTCAGGCGGTGTTCGTAATTTAGAAGACTTCAAAGCTATGATAGATGCAGGTGCGACACGTGTAGGTGCAAGTGCCGGTGTACAAATTATTCAAGGATTAGAATCAGATTCTGATTATTAATTAAAAATAAGTAAATGAAAAGGTGCGGTTCTTAATTGTAAATACGATTAGGAATCGTATCTTTTTTTTGGATGTTTTTGTTAAAACTTAAAAGAAATAAACAATTATGTACGACTATGTTGTGTGATGTGTTATAGAATGATACAGTTAAAGGGAGCGACATCATCAAAGGAGATGCACCATGTATTTTACTAATTTAACTGAAGCAGAATTCGACAATTATACAAAACAACATTTCTCTCATTACACACAATCAGTGAGACATTATCATAATCGCAATAAAGAACAACATGATGTGCACTTAGTGGGAGTTAAAGATGAAAATAATGAAGTCATTGCGGCGTGTTTATTAACAGAAGCGAGAAGTATGCGTTTCTTTAAATACTTCTATACACATCGCGGGCCGGTCATGGATTACAAAAATACTAAACTTGTAGCGTATTTCTTTGCGTCACTTACGTTATATCTAAGAAAACAAAAAGGATTATATGTGTTAGTTGATCCTTATGTTTTAGAAAGTATTAGAGAAACTGATGGTGAGATTATTGAACAATTTGATAATCACCAATTGATTCAAACATTAGAGAAATTAGGTTATAAACATCAAGGTTATTCCATCGGATATTCTTCTATGAGTCAAATCAGATGGCTCTCAGTATTAGATTTAAAAGGAAAATCAGAGACACAGTTACTCAATGAAATGGACTATCAAACAAGACGTAATATTAAAAAGACTTATGAAATGGGTGTACAAGTGCGTACACTTTCTATTGATGAAACACCGTTATTCTTCGAATTGTTTAAAATGGCAGAAGAGAAACACGGCTTCACATTTAGAGGCTTGGAATATTTTAAACAAATGCAGAAAATTTATGGTCACCGCGGTTTCTTAAAATTAGCCTATGTTGATTTACATACGTATTTAAAAGAGCTGAAAGAGAAACATGCGCAATTACAAAGTGATCTAGATGAAGTGAACGAGAAATTAAAAGAAAGTCCAAACTCTAAGAAATCAAAAAGCAGAGCCAATCAACTTCAACAACAATTTAATAGTAATGAACGTAAAATCAAAGAAACACAAGCGATGATAGAAGAAGATGGCAACATCTTAAACTTAGCGGCTGCGCTTTATCTGTATAATGAGCATGAAGTTTATTATCTATCTAGTGGTTCGAATCCTAAATATAATGCGTTTATGGGCGCATACCGTTTACAATGGGAAATGATTAAATTTGCGAAAAAGAAAGGTATTGACCGTTATAATTTCTACGGTATTACAGGCGATTTCTCTGATAATGCGGAAGATTATGGTGTGCAGAAATTTAAAGAAGGATTTAATGCGCACGTGGAAGAATATATTGGAGACTTTATTAAACCGCTTCGCCCAATGCTATATAAACTTTCATTATTATTAGACCAACTGAAAAACAGAGAATAGATTGAATCGATCTATTCATAATTCAATTAGCAAATAAAAAAGAAGCCCCGTCTCAAATCATTTTTGATTTGAAGCGGGGCTTCACTTACTATTAATGCATCAAATGACCAAGATTAGTCTTCGCTGAAGATTTTATCCCATTGGTCACGTTTTTCTAACATTTCTTGTGCAATTTCATGTGCACCTTCTAATGAGTGGCTTGCTGCCCATCCGCATTGTACTTCGTTACAAGCAGGGACTTCTTTAGCTGCCACAACATCTTTTAATGTTGCTTCAATGATGTTTAAAACATCTTCGTAGTCATCATGGTTGATAAATGATACATAGAAACCAGTTTGGCAACCCATTGGACTTAAGTCTACTACTTTGTCTGTGTGGTTGCGGATGTTTTCAGCCATTAAGTGTTCTAATGAGTGTAAACCAGGCATTTCCATGTGTTCTTTGTTTGGTTGTTTGAAACGAATATCGTATTTCTTAATAACATCTCCGTTTTGACCTTCTTTTGTACCTGCTAAGCGCACAAATGGTGCAACAACTTTAGTATGATCTAAATTGAAACTTTCAACGTTCATTTTAGGCATAAAACTAAACCTCCTTTAGTTCTTCATGTCTTATTGTAACAAGGCTAAGCGGCATTTACAATTTTACCGAATACACTTTTGATAAAAGTTTATCAGTTTACTCGGAATAAATTTGTTGAAAATTAAGAAAAAGGATGACAAAGTCATGAAAAACCTTTAAAATGTTTAGTAATCAATTTTACTGATAAAGATATAAAAGGGGATAAGAACGTTGTGCAAAAGCGTTCCAAATCGTGTTAAAACGACCTTAAAGACACATATATCTTTGAAAAATAAAGGGAGTCACTAAAATGTCATTTGAAACTCATATTGAACAATTTATAGATGCGAAACAGTCAGAATTTATTGATATCAGTCATAAAATCCATGAAAGACCAGAACTAGGTAACCAAGAAGTCTTTGCTTCTGGTTTATTAATGCAAGAATTAAAGAAATACGGCTTTGAAATTGAACAAGATATCGCAGGGCATCCGACTGGATTCATTGCTCAATATCATAGTCGTAAGCCAGGACCGACAATTGGCTTTTTAGCAGAGTATGACGCGCTTCCTGGATTAGGTCATGCATGCGGCCATAATATTATCGGTACAACAAGTGTGCTAGCGGGCATTGCTTTAAAACAAGTGATTGATAAAGTAGGCGGACAAGTGGTTGTTTTAGGTTGTCCAGCTGAAGAAGGTGGAGAGAATGGTAGTGCCAAAGCCAGCTATGTTAAAGAAGGCATTATAGATGAACTTGATGTTGCGTTGATGCTGCATCCTGGTAATGAAACATACAAAACAATCCATACATTAGCTGTAGATGTATTAGACATTAAATTCTACGGCAAAAGTGCGCATGCTTCTGAAAATGCAGATGAAGCGATTAACGCTTTAGATGCGATGATCAGTTATTTCAACGGTGTGGCACAACTACGTCAACAAATTAAAAAAGGTGAACGTGTGCATGGTGTGATTTTAAATGGTGGAGAAGCAGCCAATATTATTCCTGATTTTACTCATGCACGTTTCTATACACGTGCCACAACACGTAAAGATTTAGACGTGTTAACACACCGTGTTGGCCAAATTGCTCAAGGTGCCGCATTACAGACAGGATGTGACTATTCATTCAAACCGATTCAAAATGGCGTGAATGAATTTATCTTAACACCTAAATTAGATGAACTGTTTGCACATTATGCACGTCAAAAAGGCGAAGAAGTCAGTGAAGATGACTTCGGTTACGGTTCTACGGATACTGGTAACGTCAGTCATATTGTTCCGACATTGCACGCGCATATTAAAATCGGTCCAAGCAATTTAGTAGGACATACTTATAAGTTTAAAGAAGCTGCTGCATCTGACCATGGCGACAGTGCTTTAATTAAAGGTGCGGATATTTTAGCACGTATGGGCTTAGATTTAATTCAAAACAATGAATTATTGAGAGAAATCAAAGAACAACATGTTAGAAAAGTGAAGCAAGCATCATTAAAAGAACTTAGAAAACATTCAGAACAACCAAAAGTCACTTTAAGTGATTTATATGATGAGTCTATTGTTTATACGTCTCGTCCATCATATGTATCTAACCCTTGGTTAGAACCTGATGAACATCAATCTAACTTCTTAACAGGTCGTGAATTATTAATTGCGAATAAAATGCCGGTGATTGTACACGAAGCGAGTGTCACTGATAAGTTGAAACAGTTATTCAACGAAGTCGGTAAAGAAGTACCAAGCAATGTTTATAAATTCCATAATCAAGCTAGTTATGAACATTTATTACGTTCATTAACACAAGAAGATAATAAGAAAATTTACTTCCAATACGTGCATAGTGAAGATATTGTACCTAAAGAAGATTATGCGCTGGATAAAGATACTTTTGTCGCACTTAATAATAAAGCGCGTATTCCAGAATGGACAAACGGTAAATATTTGCCGAAACGTGAAGTTGTGGCGGTAGAAGACTTTGAAGAAGCAGTGAAGAAATGGGATTTACCAATAGTGTTAAAGCCTGGTGATGATTTACCGACAGCTGGCGGTTATGGTGTGATGATTTGCTATAACCAAGAAGATTTAGAAAAAGCGATTAAACGCGTTCGTGAAGCATTGGATGAAACAGAAACAATGATTATTGAACAAAAAATCGATGATATCGCAAATTACTGTGTACAATTTGCTTACTCAGATCAAATTGGTTTGAAATATTTAGGAACAGCTGAACAAATCACGGATGATTATGGTTTCTATAATGGAAATCAAAGTGTGCCCGTTGAAGAGGTACCGCAAGCTGTGATTGAAGCGGGCCGTGAAATAATGGAAAACGGTATTAAAGAAGGTTTCTATGGTGTCGGAGGTTTCGACTTGCTTTATGATAAATATGGTCATGTCTATGCGATTGATTTAAACTTCCGTCAAAATGGTTCAACAAGTATGTTATTGCTTGATGATGAATTGTCTGGAGATTTCCATAAATTCTATAGTTATTTCTCACGTGGCGACAATACAAAATTCTATCGTACGATAATGAAATATGTCCGCCAAGGTAAAATCTATCCATTATCTTATTATGATGGGGATTGGTATGGTAAAGACAAAGTCAATTCTCGTTTCGCGTGTATCTGGCACGGCAGTTCGAGAGAAGAAATTGAATTAAATGAAAAAGCCTTCTTAAAAGAAATTGGCGACTAATAGCCAATTATTGTGAAACGGTTAAAATCCTGTGTGATTTTAGCCGTTTTACTGCTTTCTATATCGTATTAGATTGACTGTTTAAGTTTATTATTTTATATTTGCATTGATACACAACTATAGAGAAAGTGGGTTTACTATGGATTATAAATACGAAACGTTTTTCAAAGATTTGCTTGTTAATGAAACGTACTACATTGCAGTCAAAGATAGAAAAATGGTACGAAGAGATGTAGATGGACAAGCTATTGCGCTTTTTTGGACAAAAAAAGAATTAGCAGAAGCTTATTTTGAAAACCGTAAAGACGCTTACGATAAAATTATTATTCGTGATTTAGATCGCTTTGTGACAAGTGAAATGGATGACTTATTTGATAAAGGGGATAAAGTTTTAGTCAATGTCACAGACGAATTAGATGGTCATTTCATTGATATTTATGAAGCCACAAAACAAATCATGACTGAACTTGATCGTATCCGCACAGTTGAATTTGCGAGAATTACTGCGAAAACAGATGATGTGTATGGTCTGACTGATAAAGGTAACAAACAATTTATTATTATCAGTAATAACGGGGAAAACCAACCTAACTTTATGCCAGTGTGGAGTGACTATCAATCTGCATTGAAAGTTCGCGATGAGGATTTTGAAGAATGCGATGTTGACCAAGTTGAAGGGGAAGTCTTCAGTGAATGGCTAGATCAATTAAGAGATGATGATAACGGTGTCGGCATCAACCTAAAACCGAATGTCGTAGGTTCAATTGTTTCAGCACAAACATTGAAAAATGAATTATCTTATTAAGGCGTTGTGCTGTGTGACGAAAAAATAAAAATATAAAGTAATAGGGAATAAGGCAATGATTAGATTATCTGCCTTATTCCCTATTTATTTGATGAGTTTTAAGCTGGATTGCCTAAATAGATGCTGCCTAATGCACCTGAAAAAGCGCCGCCTTCAACATAGTAAGGTTTGAAACCACGTAAGACTGTATAATCTTCCACGACTTTACGTAATAGATGGTTATTGTTGAATGAAGAACCGATATATACCACATTTTCAGTATGAAACTCTCTTGCGAGTGTGATGGCCATGGTTGTGACAACCTCTCCAACGACACCCATTACTGATGCTAGTTGATCTGCAGTTGATACTTCTTTATCTAGATGACGCATCACATGTGCGAAGTTTGCGGCTGTTAAATCACCTGGAATAGGTGGTTCGCTATTTTTATAGATGTGTTTTACTTTTAAGTCGATAAATTCACGATCACCTTGTTCAGCAGTATCTGTTAAAGTTTGGTAATCTGTAATACCAGATAATAAGTAACCTAACCCTTGAATCATACCGCCGCCAGCACCAATGCCGCCGACACGTCTTTGTGTTTGGCCGTCAAAGTAGTGCATAGATGTTCCTGTTCCGACATTGGCGAAGATGTAGTCTTTTAAATAGTGACCTTGTTCTTCTAATAACATATTTAAACCTTTTGATGCTGCATCGAACTCAACGAATTCTTGTGCAGGAAAATCTAATTGATCTTTAATCATTTGTGCTTTACCGCCAGTTAAAGAAACATTTCTGCAAGGTTGCTGATTCAACCAATCAATTACTTCTGTTAATTCATCAGTACGTTTCGTTCTGAAAGTACGTCGTCCATTGTCGATTTCGACGATTTTAATTAATGTACCACCGGCATCAATACCGATTTTCATAGTTTCACCTCAAAATTATGTATGACATGTAATCATTAATAGTATAATCAAAAGAGAAAGAAAAAAGCAAAGTTAAGGAGTGTACAATAAAAAATGAAATTAAGTCCATACCTTATCGTAGAAAATGTTGCAAAAGCAGCTGAATTCTATCAAAGTGTTTTCGGCGGAGAGATTAAAATATTAAATCAACAAAAGGAACAAGTGTTGCATGCGGAAGTTCATATTTCTGAAGCTATCGTGTTGCATTTATCTAGCAATTACGGTAAACCATTCAGTAATGAAAATGTGAATCTGCTTTTAACATTTGAGGATGCTTCTGAACAACAACGTGTATATGATGCGTTAAGTGAAAATGGAGATCCGCACATGCCGATTGCCAAAACTTTTTTCAACGCAATGCATGGTCAAGTCAGAGACCGATTCGGTGTCAATTGGCTCTCAAATTGTTTCTCAAACTAACACGTAGGGAAACACTAATTGAACTTGTAGTAAATTAGAAATGTAGGGGATGTATATGAAACACAGTAAGCAATATGAAGATATTATCGTTCAGCCATACGAACCAAAGTACCATCAAGAAGTCGTAGATTTCGAACTGTCAGAAAGACAGATGATTTATTCTTCTTTACCGATTCAAGTATTAGACGATGCTTTAAAAGACAAAGACCGTATCGCGAATATAGCTATAAATCAAAAAGGGGAAGTGGTCGGCTTCTTTGTTTTACATCAATATTATCAACATGAAGGTTATGACACACCAGAACATGTCGTCTATGTGCGGTCGTTATCTATTAATGAGAAATTCCAAGGTAATGGTTACGGTACGAAAATAATGATGAACTTACCGAATTATGTTCAGTCACTATACAGTGACTTCAATCATTTATACCTTGTTGTCGATGCTGAAAATAAAGCAGCGTGGAATGTGTATGAACGTGCGGGCTTTATGCATACTGCGACGAAACAAGAAGGACCGATTGGTGAAGAACGCTTGTATTATTTAGATTTAGATTCTAAATATGTTTCGTCATTAAAGTTGAAAGCGCCAGATGAACAACCCGATAAAGAAATCGATACAGTCCATTTAATGTTGGACGGCCAAAAAGCAGGCTTTATTGCCTTACAAGCAACAGAAAACCGTATGCATATCAGAGGTATTGAAGTAGATAAAGATAAACGTCATAAAGGTATCGCAGAAAGTGCTTTACGCCAGTTAGCGACATACATCAGAAAAACATATCCACAGATAGAGGTGTTAGATATTGTTTTGTTTGGTGAACATAATGAATTAAAACCGTTATGTTTGAACAGTAATTTTGTCGCAACCTTGCAAACTGAAGATTATGTTAAATTTGAAAAATATATCGTTTATTAAAAAAGTAATCATTAGCATTGCGAAATAGGGCATTGTCATTTATAATTTACATTTGTTAACATGAGAAATAAGTAAACTTGTGATTGAATTGATAAAGCCTTTGAAAGGGAGTAATAGAACATATGAAAATTCAAGACTACACAAAAGAAATGGTAGACGAAAAATCATTCATCGATATGGCCCATACTTTGTTAGAAGAAAAAGGGACTACAATGAATTTATACGATATCATTGATGAATTTAAAGCTTTAGGACATTATGAAGATAATGAACATTTAGAGAATCGTATCGTTCAATTCTATACTGACTTAAACACAGATGGTCGTTTCCTTAATGTCGGAGAAAATATGTGGGGATTACGTGACTGGTATTCAGTAGATGATATTGAAGAAAAAATCGCACCTACAATCCAAAAATTCGATATCTTAGATGAAGAAGACGAAGAAGATAAAAACCTTAAACTTCTTGGCGAAGAGGAAGAAGAGGAAGACGAAGCGAGAACTGAAGAAGATGTTGAGGATAATGAAGAAAATCTAGATGATCCTCAAGATGAAGAAGAAGTGAATGAATCTGATATCGTTATCGAAGAAGATGAAGATGAATTAGAAGAAGCAGAAGAATTATTCGAAGATGCAGTTGGCTTTAATGATGAGCCAGACGATGAAGAATAATAATTGACTTTTTCTTGAAAAATGATAAAATTTTATTCGGGCTCCTTTAATTAGGACAACGTGTATAAATCATACGCTCCCCCTTTACATGAGATGTGAGAGGGAGCGTTTTTTTATTTTATAAGCGATATTGATTATAAGCGCTAAGACCTTAAATGTCTTAACATGAATACAAACAAGTTATGGAATGTAAAATTAATTTGTAATTGAAAGTAGGAGGAAAAAGAATGACTAAGTTCATATTTGTTACTGGCGGAGTAGTTTCTTCACTTGGTAAAGGGATTACAGCTGCATCATTAGGCAGATTATTAAAAGATAGAGGTTTATCCGTAACGATACAGAAATTCGATCCATATTTAAACGTAGACCCAGGTACTATGAGTCCGTATCAGCACGGGGAAGTCTTTGTGACAGATGATGGTGCGGAAACAGACTTAGACTTAGGACACTATGAACGTTTTATCGACATTAACTTAAATAAATATTCAAACGTGACTGCAGGTAAAGTATACTCTCACGTATTGAAAAAAGAACGTCGCGGTGATTACTTAGGCGGTACAGTTCAAGTTATTCCTCATATCACAAATGAAATTAAAGAACGATTATTATTAGCAGGCGAAAGTACCAATGCAGATGTTGTGATTACTGAAATCGGCGGTACAACGGGCGATATCGAATCACTGCCATTTATTGAAGCTATTCGTCAAATTCGTAGTGATTTAGGCAGAGATAATGTCATGTATATCCACTGTACATTATTACCTTACATCAAAGCAGCAGGTGAAATGAAAACTAAACCGACACAACACAGTGTTAAAGAACTACGTGGTTTAGGTATCCAACCTGATTTAATCGTGGTAAGAACAGAATATGAAATGACACAAGATTTAAAAGATAAAATTGCGTTATTCTGTGACATTCCTGAAGAAAATGTAATCGAGTGCCGTGACGCTGAATCTTTATATGAAATTCCTTTACAATTAAGCAAACAACATATGGATGACTTAGTTATCAACCGCTTAGACTTAGATGCGAAATACGATACGCAATTAGATGAATGGAAACATTTATTAGAAATCGTAAACAACCTTGATGGTGAAATCACAATTGGTTTAGTCGGAAAATATGTGAGCTTGCAAGATGCTTATCTTTCAGTTGTAGAATCATTGAAACACGCTGGCTATCCATTATATAAAGACATCAAAGTGAAATGGATTGATTCTAGCGAAGTGACAGATGAAAATGCGGCAGAATACTTAAAAGATGTTGATGGTATTTTAGTACCTGGCGGTTTCGGTTATCGTGCAAGTGAAGGTAAAATTTCAGCAATCCGTTATGCGCGTGAAAACAATGTGCCATACTTCGGTATCTGCTTAGGTATGCAGTTGGCTACAGTTGAGTTCGCACGTAACGTTCTTGGTTTAGAAGGTGCACATTCTGCAGAATTAGATCCAGATACACCATATCCAATTATTGACTTATTACCTGAACAAAAAGATATCGAAGATTTAGGCGGAACATTACGTTTAGGCTTGTACCCAAGTGAAGTTAAAGAAGGTACATTAGCTTATGATATCTACGGTAAAAAAGAAATTGAAGAACGTCATCGTCATCGTTATGAATTTAACAATGACTATCGTCAACAAATGGAAGATGCAGGTATGGTCTTCTCAGGTATCAGCCCAGACGGCAGAAGAATTGAAATGGTTGAAATTCCTGGTAATGACTTCTTCTTCGCAAGTCAATTCCACCCTGAATTCTTATCAAGACCAAACCGTCCGCAACCTATCTTCAAAGCATTTATTGAAGCGGCTAACAAATATCAGCAAAATAAAAATAAATAAGACGCATTGCGTTTAAAATAAGCATAAAGAAGCGGCAAAGCAGATTCACAACTAGGTGAAACAGCTTTGCCGCTTTTGTTTTGTATTTTCAAAACATTTTAGTTACTCTTCTACATTCAAATCTAGGTCTCTGATCATTTCAATCATTTGCGTGTAGATTTCGTAATATACATAAGTGAACGCCATAGGGTGAGGTTGAACGATTTTGTCGTAATCCTCTGTGTAGACAATCGGTCTTGGCGTACATAAATCAATATAATGAAGAAGATGATCAGGAATCGGTGTTTCTTTATTTTTATTACAGATTAAAACGAAATCAACATCTAAATCAATCAAGCGTTGTGTATCAGCTTGTACTTCTTCTGTATAAAAAGGAGAGAAAAGTAACACACGATCTGTAGTATCTAATGCTTCATAGCTTTCTAAATCAGATAGTCGTTTACTTGCTTCAAGTTTTTCATTACTGTTAAGTACATATTCTTCAAAGCATTTTAAGTCGTCATAACCTTTGACGTAAACATGACCTTCTCCGCCAATCGCTTGAATTAAACATTGTGCTGCCATTTGTATATCCAATTCTTGTTGATTTAAGCGATTGAATATACCTGTAAGTTGTGTTTGTAAGATATTCGCCATAGTAGCCTCCAACTAAATTATCGATAGTTCAATTTTAAATGAAGGCAATCTTTAATTCAATTGACTGAAAAATGTATAAAGTGTAGTTGAAAATGGGTAATAATAAAAAATACAACGTTAAGCATAGC
>NZ_PZGG01000027.1 GCF_003043455.1 Staphylococcus simulans
GTATATACTGGATCAATAAGAAAAGTAAACTACTTATCGTTTTTAGTAGATGTTGCACAAATATTAGACGAAAAATATCCAAATTCAAACATAAGAATTCTTATTTATGGCGATGGTGACGAAAAAACTAATTTAGAAGAAAAAGTAAGTAAATTGAAATTATCTAATATAATATTCAAAGGAAAAGTACATAAAAAATATGTTCCCTTTATTTTGAAAAGCTCTTATGGTAATATCCTTCACAATCGTAGTACTAACTTAGATAAATATGGACAGAGTCAAAATAAATTGTTTGAATATTTGGCAGCAGGTAGACCCATTATTCAAACTTATTCGACTGGATACAGTGTAATTGAGAAAGAAAATTGTGGTTACTGTGCAAAAAACCAAACACCAGAAGAAGTTGCTAAAGCTTTAGTTGATCTTGCTCAAAATGAAAACGAAGCGAGAACACAAGGGGAAAATTCAAAACAGCAATCTATCAACTTTGATTTTGAAAATCTTACTAACAAGTTAATAGAGGTTATTGAAAGATAAAATTAAACAAAGCACATCTCACTCGCTTGAGATGTGCTTTACTGTTTGTTCTATTTACTTAATAAGTTCGTGTTCACTTCATCGAAACCTTTATCTGATAAGCGAACATCATTGATTTTAGTGCCGTCCCATTTACCGTCTACATAACCTTTATCAAATAAGACTTTCAAATCGTCTAAGAATGTGTCTCGATCCTTATCACAGAAATAGTTTTCTTGTAATGAATAAGAATCCTTGAAATCATTCGCTTGTTCAGGTGTCATATCAGCGTTGCGTTTTTCTGTATAATATTTATACAATACTGCAACGATGAATGCCTGATCACGTGTGATATCATCCAAGAATATTCACCACCTTTAATCAATACGCGTATAAACCCTAAATTTATACAATATTAATACTTTACCCATTTTGTTTTGTTTTAAATCTTAATTTTATTGGGAAATTGTTGTTTGTTTTTGTGGATGTATCGCTTTTCTGAGTGATTTACGATATAATGATTAGATGAATTTTTTAAGGAGTCGATGAAAGTGGCAGTGAAACCTTTAGTGTCTGCATCAAGCGCAATATTGCGTCAACAAGCAAAGGATGTTAAAACGTTTGATAGTCAGTTGAAACAGTTATTATTAGATATAGAGGATACTTTATATGAAACAGAAGCATCTGCTTTGTGTGCACCACAAATTGGGGTTTCGCAACAAGCAGCGATTATCGATATGGAAGCGGATGGATTGCTTCAATTAATCAATCCACGTATTATCAGCGAATCAGAAACAAAAGTGACTGAATTAGAAGGCGACGTATCGTTTCCAGATGTTTTTGGGACAGTCACCCGCAGTCAAATGATTGTCGTTCAAAGTAACGATGTTGAAGGCAATACAGTAGAATTAACCGCATATGATGATATTGCACGCATGATTCTTCATATTATAGATCAATTAAACGGCGTGCCTTTTACAGACAAGATGGAAAAACAATTGACTGAAGAAGAATTGGAGGCGTATTTAGAAGATGAGTAGAATTATATTTATGGGAACACCAGATTTCTCCACAAAAGTATTAGAAATGTTAATCGCAAAAGAAGATGTGATTGCGGTTGTGACACAACCGGATCGTCCAGTTGGACGTAAGCGTGTCATGACACCACCACCAGTAAAAGAAGTCGCATTACAAAATGGCATTGAAGTCTATCAACCTGAAAAGATTTCACAATCAGAAGACTTACAAACGTTAATTGATTTAAAACCAGACTTAATCGTGACAGCAGCCTTCGGCCAAATTTTACCGAAAGCATTATTAGATGCGCCGCGTTTAGGTGCGATTAATGTACATGCTTCATTGTTGCCTAAATACCGTGGTGGTGCACCGATTCATCAAGCCATTATTGATGGTGAAAAAGAAACAGGCGTTACGATTATGTATATGGCACCAAAACTAGATGCAGGCGATATCATTTCACAACAAGCCATTGATATCGAAGCGAATGATGATGTAGGTTCTATGCACGATAAATTAAGTTTCTTAGGTGCAGACTTACTTGCGAAAACATTACCAGAAATTATTAATGGAACAAATGACCGTATTGAACAAAATGAAGACGAAGCGACATTCGCATCTAATATCAGTCGTGAAGATGAACGCATTGATTGGTCAGAGTCTGCACAAGATATTTACAACCATATTCGTGGTTTATCTCCATGGCCAGTCGCATATACAAAATTAGATGATAAAAATATGAAGTTATATAAAGCACATATAGTAGAAGAAAAAGCAGGCAAACCAGGTGAAATTATTGAAACGACTAAGAAAGCTATTATTGTCGGTACAGGTTCATCAGATGCGATTGCGTTAACAGATATTCAATTATCAGGTAAAAAACGTATGCCGACTGCGAACTTCTTAAGCGGCTACCAAGATGACTTAGTTGGGAAGGAATTAAATTAATGCAGACAGTGAGAACACTCGCATTTGACACATTACAAGCAATTATCCAAGACAAAGCGTACAGTAACTTAAAGATTAATGAAGTTTTAAAAGAAAATGAATTGAGCAGAGCTGATAAAGGCTTATTAACGGAATTAGTCTATGGTACATTGAAACATCAATATACACTAGATTATTATTTGAAACCGTTTGTCAAAACAAAAATCAAAGGTTGGATGCGTCGTTTACTTTGGATGAGTATCTATCAATATCAATATTTAGATAAAATTCCAGACCACGCAATTATTAACGAAGCAGTAGAAATTACGAAACAACGTGGCGGACTGCATAATAGTAAGGTTGTGAATGGTATTTTACGTAATATGATGCGCAGTGACTTACCAAACCCTGCAGATATTGAAAATGATCAACAACGTATTGCGATTATGTACAGTTTACCGAAATGGATTGTTAAACATTGGGTGACACATTTTGGTTTAGAAACAACTGAAGCCATCGCCCAGTCATTGCTTGAACGCCCAGGTCAAACGGTACGCGTTAATACACATAGAACAATAATTGAAGATGCGATAGCACGCTTAGAAAAAGAAGAATACGAAGTAACGCAAGATAACGATATTAACTATTGTTTACACGTGTCAGGACGTCCGGTGGTAGAGAGCCGAGCATTTAAAGATGGTTATGTTTCTATTCAGGATAAAAGCTCTATGTTTGTAGCTGAAATTCTAGCACCGGTTGAAGGTGAAACGATTTTAGATGCTTGTAGTGCACCGGGAGGTAAAGCGTGTCAAACTGCTGAATTATTACAAGGCACTGGTCATGTCGATGCGACAGATATTCATGAACATAAAATTGATTTAATAGATCATAATATTCGTAAGTTGCGTTTGAAGAACGTCACAGCGTTTCAACACGATGCGACAAAGCCATATGACGCAAAGTATGATAAAATTTTAGTGGATGCTCCATGTAGCGGTTTAGGTGTGTTACGCCATAAACCAGAAATTAAATATACACAAAATCCGGAAACTGTCGATGGATTAGTCGACTTACAGTTAGAAATTATGAATAATATTAAAGATTCTGTAAAACCGGGTGGCGTGATTGTCTATTCAACATGTACAATAGAACAGATGGAAAATGAAAATGTGATTTATACATTTTTAAAACAAAACAAAGACTTTGAATTTGAACCATTCCCACATCCTAGAACAGGAGAGGAAGTAAAGACCTTACAAATCTTACCGCAAGACTTTGATTCAGATGGTTTCTTTATTACAAAGATTAGAAGAAAGGAAAGTTAATTCATGATTACACCTCAAAAGAAGAAAAAGAATCGTTTTCTTCCTGATTTTGAAAAGCAATCAATTTATTCACTACGCTATGAAGAGATGCAAGCGTGGTTAGTCGAACATGGCCAACAGAAATTCAGAGCAAAACAAATCTTTGAATGGCTCTATGAAAAACGTGTCGATACAATCGACGAAATGACAAACTTATCTAAAGACTTGCGCGCATTATTAAAAGACAACTTTACAATCACGACTTTAGAAACAGCCGTTAAACAAGAAAGCCGTGACGGGACAATCAAGTTCTTATTTGAATTACAAGACGGTTATACAATTGAAACCGTGTTAATGCGTCATGAATACGGTAATTCTGTCTGTGTGACAACACAAGTGGGTTGTCGTATCGGATGTACATTCTGTGCATCTACGCTAGGCGGTTTGAAACGAAACCTAGAAGCAGGAGAAATCGTAGCACAAGTGCTTACTGTTCAAAAAGCCTTAGATGCGACAGATGAGCGTGTCTCTTCAATCGTAATCATGGGTATTGGTGAGCCGTTTGAGAACTATGATGAAATGATGGACTTCTTAAAAATTGTTAATCACGACAACGGTTTAAATATCGGTGCACGTCATATCACGGTATCTACATCAGGCATTATTCCTAAAATTTATGACTTCGCAGATGAAGAAATTCAAATCAACTTTGCGGTCAGCTTACATGCGGCGAATGATGAAATTCGTTCTAAAGTAATGCCGATCAACCGTGCATATTCAATTGATAAATTAATGGAAGCAATCCAATACTATCAAGAAAAAACAAATCGTCGTATTACATTTGAGTATGGTTTATTCGGCGGTGTCAACGACCAACTGACACATGCGAGAGAACTGGCACATTTAATCCAAGGTTTAAATTGTCACGTCAACTTGATTCCAGTGAACCATGTTCCTGAAAGAAATTATGTGAAGACATCTAAAGAAGATATCTTTAAGTTTGAAAAAGAACTCAAACGTTTAGGTATTAATGCGACAATCAGACGTAACCAAGGCTCAGATATCGATGCCGCATGCGGACAATTAAGAGCGAAGGAACGTCAAGTAGAAACGAGGTAGGAACCTATGTTAAATGCACAATTTTTTACAGACACAGGACACCATAGGGAGAAGAACGAAGATGCTGGCGGCATCTTCTACAACATGACTGATCAGCAGCTGTTGGTTTTATGCGACGGTATGGGCGGCCATAAAGCAGGCGAAGTTGCGAGTCAATTCGTAGTCAACCGCTTCCAAGAAATCTTCGAACAAGAGAACCTTGTCGAAGAATCTCAAGCCGAAGAATGGCTACGCAGCACGCTCCAACTTATCAACCGAGAACTCTTTAACTACGCCGCCGCAAACGAAGATTTCAGAGGCATGGGTACCACTGCAGTCGTCGCACTGATTTACGATAAGCGCGTCATCATCGCCAACATCGGCGACTCACGTGCTTATCTCATCAACAGCCGTGAAATCGAACAAATCACGAGCGACCATTCATTTGTCAATCATCTTGTGATGACAGGACAAATTACAGAAGAAGAAGCCTTTACCCATCCACAGCGTAATATCATTACCAAAGTGATGGGTACCGATAAATTCGTGGTCGCTGATATTTATGTGAAGCGTTTGAACTTCAATGATTACTTATTATTAAATTCAGACGGCTTAACAGACTTTGTCCGTCCGCATTTAATCCAAGAACAACTGAATCAAGATTTACCGCTTGAAACACAAGGTCAAGCCTTGTTGGATTTAGCACAAGCCTATGATTCAACCGATAACGTCAGCTTCGTATTGGCAGAAATAGAAGGTGACCGCGTATGATGATCGGTTCAACAATCAGCGAACGTTATAAGATTATAGAATTCTTAGGCGGAGGCGGCATGAGCAATGTCTATCTCGCTGAGGACTTAATCTTAGAGCGCAAAGTTGCGGTAAAAATGATTCATATTGCGCCACATGAAAAAGAAGACATGGTGAGACGATTTGAACGTGAAGTACATAACACATCTCGTCTCTCACATGATAATGTTGTAAGTGTCAAAGATGTCGGAGAAGGCCACGAATATTTCTATTTAGTGATGGAATATATCGAAGGTCCGACACTCTCCGAATATATAAAAACACATGGTCCTTTAAGTATTGAAACAGCGGTCAACTTCGCCCAACAAATACTTGAAGGCATTCAACATGCACATGAAATGGGAATCGTACATAGAGATATTAAACCTCAAAATATTTTAGTAGACCGACATAAGACTTTAAAAATCTTAGACTTCGGTATTGCTAAAGCGTTAAGTGAAACAGCCATGACCCAAACCAGCCATGTGCTCGGTACTGTGCAATATCTTTCACCTGAACAAGCGAAGGGTGAAGCGACAGACAAACGTACGGACATCTATTCAATTGGGATTGTCTTATATGAAATGTTAGTCGGTGAACCGCCATTCACCGGAGAAACAGCTGTCAGTATCGCAATCAAACATATTCATGACCAAATGCCGAACCCGACAGATATCCGACCTAATATCCCGCAAGCACTCAGTAACGTCATTTTAAAAGCGACTGAAAAAGATAGAGACAAACGCTATCAAGATATTGAAAGTATGCAGAGGGATTTAAGCAGTGCGTTAGAAAAATGTCGTGAAGATGAAACACCTTATGTTTCAGATGAAGCAGATACAAAAACCATTGCGATTGATAAAGCAGCCATCGCAAAAGAAACTAAAGATAATGAACCGATTCATCAAACGATGGAAATACCGATTGTGAATCAACAACGCTTCCAAAGTACAGAAGGGCCGGTTTATGAAGTACCTAAAAAACGACGCTCTAAAAAGAAAAAGTTTTTCTTCGCTTTAATCTTTGCCTTATTGCTGATTAGTTTAATCAGCTTCATTGCGTACGGCTTATTAGGAAATAAATATATTGAAACACCAGACTTGCGCGGTAAAACAGAAGCACAAGCAGAACAGATTTTAAAAGAACATCACATTAAAGTCGGAAAAACCAAACGTGCCTATAGTGATAAGTATCAAGAAAATCAAATTATCACGACAGATCCAGCGCCAGGTGAGCGTGTAGAAGAACATGGTACAGTCAATATCGTGTTATCTAAAGGACCGCAAAAAGCGCAAATGCCTAACTTATATGGTACGAGTAAATCAGAAGCATTGAAGTTACTAGATGAACTCGGCTTTAAACACATTTCAGTTGAACAAGCATATTCTAAAACTAAATTAGAACGTGGTTTGATTGAAAATCAAAACATTGCGGCTGATACAGAAGTACCGATTAATGATACACATATCGTCTTAACTGAATCTTTAGGTGTGAAACAAGTGTACGTCAAAGACTATACAGGCGAAAGCTATGACAAAGCAGAAAAAGAACTGCAAGATAAAGGCTTGAAACCAGTGAAAGAAAAAGAAGTACACAGTGATAAAGTAGAAAAAGGTAAAATCATTTCTCAATCACCTAAGAGTAAATCGATTGATGAAGATTCAACTGTCACGTTTGTGGTGTCATTAGGAAAAGATGATGGAAAAGATGAAGATAAAGCAGATGAAAATTCATCTGTGAAAGATGTGACACAAACAGTTCAAGTCCCTTATTCTGGTGAGGACAAAGAACGTCAGAAAGTAGAAGTCTTTGTCAGAGATAAAGATCATGACGGTAATGCTGCAGTTCAAACGTTTCAAATCAACAGCAGTCGTTCGATTTCAATTCCACTAAAAATTGAAAAAGGCAAAACTGCTGGTTATACTGTGCGCGTAGATGATAAAATTGTCGCAGATAAAGATGTCGCATATGACTAATTAACTTAAAATCCTATCTCATTCATTAAATTGAACTGAGATGGGATTTTCTTTGTTTCAATCCGTTCGTTTATTAAGGGAACGTTTGGTATAATGTATAAGAGAAAATGAACGAAATAAGAGAGGTGTCTCGGTGAGAACAGGACGTATAATCAAGTCGATCAGCGGTGTGTATCGTGTGGACTCAGAAGGTGAGCTCTTTGACACGAAACCGCGCGGCCTATTCCGAAAGAAAAAATTCTCTCCGATTGTCGGAGATATTGTAGATTTTGAAATTGAAAATGTGACAGAAGGCTATATTCATCACGTGCATGAACGTCAAAATGAATTGAAAAGACCGCCTGTCAGTAATATTGACCATTTAATCATTGTGATGAGTGCAGTCGAACCTAATTTTTCAACACAATTAGTCGATCGTTTTTTAGTCATTGGACATTCGTATGAATTGAGACCACGTATTGTGGTTACGAAAAAAGATATGGCATCAGAAGCTCAAATCGCACAAATAGAACAAGATTTAGCGGTTTACCAAGCAATTGGCTATCAAACGCAATTTGTCGGTAAAGATGATGATGTGAAAGCGATATTCGATGCATGGGGCGATGGTTTAGCAGTATTGAGCGGTCAATCTGGTGTAGGTAAATCGACTTTATTAAATGCATATCGTCCTGATTTACAATTAGAAACAAATCAAATCTCAAAATCATTAAATCGAGGAAAGCATACAACACGTCATGTGGAGTTATTTGAACGTCATCATGGCTTTGTGGCAGATACGCCTGGCTTTAGTGCCCTTGATTTTGATCATATTCAAAAAGATGAAGTCAAAGATTATTTTTTAGAGATTCAAGAATACGGACAAGACTGCAAGTTCAGAAATTGTAATCATATCAAAGAGCCGAAATGTAATGTGAAAGCGCAAGTCGAAGCAGGCAATATTGCGGAATTCCGCTATGCGCATTATGTACAATTATTTGAAGAGATTGCAGCACGAAAGGAAAGATATTAATGGTTAAAGTATTTCCATCCCTTTTATCAGCGGACTTTTTAAACTTAAAACAAGAATTGAAGGATTTAGAAGCAGCAGGTGTTGATGGTGTGCATTTTGACGTGATGGATGGTCAATTTGTGCCGAACATTTCAATTGGTATTCCTATTTTAGAAGCTGTAAATGCGGGCACAGATTTACCGATTGATGTGCATCTGATGATTGAAAATCCAGAAGCCTATATCGCAGAATTCGCATCTAAAGGTGCGGACATGATTTCAGTTCATTTTGAGGCGACACCGCATATTCATCGTGCGATTCAACTGATTCATACACATGGTGCTAAAGCAGGTGTAGTCATTAATCCAGGAACTTCTGTAGCCGCAATTGAACCGATTTTACATGATGTTGATTATGTATTGATTATGACTGTGAATCCAGGATTTGGCGGCCAAGCGTTTATCTCGAATAGTGTAGAGAAAGTGGCTGCATTACAAGCATTCAAAGAAAAATTTAATTTAGACTTCGATATTGAAGTGGATGGCGGTATTAACGCGATTACTGGCAAGAAATGTGTCGAAGCGGGTGCGACGATGCTTGTGACAGGTTCTTATTTCTTTAAACAAGCAAGTTATCAATCTGTTGTTGAAGCATTAAAATCAACAGCACAACCATCTGAATGAGGCAGGGTGACACTATGAAGATTAACTTACTATGCGGCGATCGTCATTTACCGAAACATTTATTAGAAGATAAATCAGAAGAAGAGTGGGGCGGTATTGATCGTGGCGCTTTAATTTTAATAGAGCATGAGATTGAACCGATTTTCTCATTAGGCGATTTTGATTCAGTGTCAGATGAGGAACGTGCTGAATTAAAAACAAAACTAGATATTAATCCAGTTAAAGCTGAAAAAGCCGATACTGATTTAGGTTTAGGTGTCAAAGAAGCAGTAGAATGCGGCTTTGATGAAATTGATATTTATGGCGCGACGGGCGGCAGATTGGATCATTTCCTAGGTGCCGTACAATTACTGCAAGTGCCGGAATATGTAGAAGCAGGCGTTGTCATTCGCATTATTGACAACAATAACGAAATTTCTTATTTAGAAAAAGGCGAGTATCATATGACATATGATAAGCATTTACCTTATGTATCCTTTGTGCCGCAAAAACCAAATACTGTGATTTCTCTGACAGGGTTTAAATATCCGCTTCAAAACCAAACACTCTACCAAGGCTCAACCTTAACCATTTCAAATGAAATTGAAGCATACCGAGGCACAATCGACGTAGAATCTGGCGGTATCTTAGCTATCAGAAGCAGAGATGCACAACATTAGTTTTAACATTGATGTTCAATACTATAACGACACACTTT
This sequence comes from Staphylococcus simulans, assembly GCF_003043455.1. GTDB lineage: Bacteria > Bacillota > Bacilli > Staphylococcales > Staphylococcaceae > Staphylococcus > Staphylococcus simulans_A. The sequence continues at coordinate 9,996 of NZ_PZGG01000027.1, forward strand.
CTTTATTTGAAAGCTAGCATGTCAAAATAATAAGAAAAGCAGCTGACAAGGTATGAGTAACATCCTATCAGCTGCTTTTTCCTTACTATATAAAATTAAAAGACAAAAACTGTTTTAAGACAAGAAAAAAACGACCCGCCACATACGAGTCGTTTTTGTCATGTGCTTAATATTTATTAAACTCTAGTTACTTTACCAGATTTTAAAGCACGTGCAGAAACCCAAACTTTTTTAGGTTTTCCGTCTACTAGGATTCTAACTTTTTGAAGGTTAGCATTCCATCTACGTTTAGTAGAGTTTAAAGCGTGTGAACGACGATTACCAGTCGAAGCTTTACGACCTGTTACGAAACATTGTTTACCCATGAAAGTACCTCCTTTAATAAATATAAACACACTGACTTATGATATACTTTCCTAATTTAGCATAAATTTTCCAGATTGGCAACCAAAAATTATAGCTTTCAAGAATATTTTAAGTTATTCTAAACAAGGAACAAAATTGTGTTATAATTTGTAAATGTCTATGTATGCGTTTTTATTAAAAAGCGGCGACGTGGACTTATAACCACGCAATGATTTTATAAGGATGGGCCAAGAGTAAAATCCGGCATTTAAAAGGCATAATTGTGCTATTCATTATATAATAGTAAGTAATGAATACAAAACATGAATCTTAACTGATTAGACCTATATTTAAGGAGGAACTCATAATGACATTAGAAATTACCAATGAATACGGCAATATTGACGTTTCCAACGACGTGATCGCTTCAGTAGTAGGTGGTAAAGCCGTAGAATGTTATGGTATTGTCGGAATGGCATCCAAACAACAAGTCAGAGACGGCATTGCGGAAATTTTAGGTCATGAAAATTATGCACGCGGAATTGTAGTGCGTTCAAATGACAAAGCAATTGACGTTGATATGTATATTATAGTAAGTTATGGCATTAAGATATCTGAAGTAGCAAATAATGTACAATCTACTGTTAAATATACTTTGGAAAAAACTTTAAACTTGAAAGTCAATTCAATCAACATTTATGTACAGGGTGTACGTATGAATAATTATGGCAAGAAACATTAGGAGGAAGACATGATGATCAGCAAAATAGATGGTAAATTATTTGCCGACATGGTGATCCAAGGGGCACAAAATTTATCGAATAATGCAGAGCTAGTCAATGCATTAAATGTTTATCCAGTGCCAGATGGCGACACAGGGACGAACATGAATCTTACGATGACTTCTGGGAGAGAAGAAGTCGAACAAAATGCTTCACATCACATCGGGGCCTTAGGAAAGACATTTTCTAAAGGCTTATTAATGGGTGCCCGCGGGAACTCAGGCGTGATTTTATCACAAATTTTCAGAGGCTTCTGTCAGAATATGGAAGACTTGGAAACACTAGATGCGAAAGCCTTCGCAGAAAGCTTTGAAGCGGGTATTGAAACAGCTTATAAAGCAGTCATGAAACCGGTAGAAGGGACAATTTTAACGGTTGCGAAAGAAGCGGCTAAAGCCGGTGTTGAAAAAGCACAATCGACTGAAGACTGTGTAGAAGTCTTAGAAGCAATTATCGCATATGGTCAAGTTGCCTTAGAAAACACACCGAACCAATTACCAGTACTAAAAGAAGTCGGCGTAGTCGACAGTGGCGGTAAAGGTTTAATGTGTGTCTATGAAGGCTTCTTAGTAGCGATGAAAGGTGAAAAAGTCGAAGCGACGAAACCAAAACTAGATACTGAAACATTTGTGAATGACGAACATGATTTCCACGGTGTCATTAATACAGAAGATATCGTCTATGGTTACTGCACGGAAATGATGGTACGTTTTGATAAACATAAACGTCCGTTCAATGAGCAGCAATTCCGTGAAGACATGTCTAAATTCGGAGATTCTTTACTTGTCATCAATGATGATGAAATTGTGAAAGTGCATGTGCACTCTGAACATCCAGGTGAAGTCTTCAACTATGGCCAAGAATACGGTGAATTGATTAAAGTCAAAGCTGAAAATATGCGTGAACAACACCGCAATGTGGTCAATAAAGAAAAACAAAAATCTAACGATGAAACAACGCAAGTAGAAACTGCGATTATTGCGATTTCTATGGGTAATGGTATTTCAGACATCTTCAAATCAATGGGTGCAACGTCTATTATTAATGGCGGACAAACAATGAATCCATCAACTGAAGATATCGTTAAAGTGATTCAACAATCTGGTGCGAAAAAAGCCATTATCTTGCCGAACAACAAAAATATTCAAATGGCGAGTGATCAAGCAGCTGAGATTGTTGAAGCTGAAACAGTGGTTATTCCGACGAAATCTATTCCACAAGGGATTGCGGCGATGTTCCAATATTTACCAGATGCGTCATTAGAAGATAATCAATCTAATATGACACAAGCATTAGAAGATGTGACTTCTGGTTCTATTACGAACGCTGTACGTAATACCACAATTGATGGTGTAGAAATCAAAGAAGGCGAATTTATGGGCCTTAAAGAAGGTAAAATTGTTTCAAGTCAGAAGACGAAATTAGAAGCGGCCAAAGCATTATTAGCTGATATGATGGACGATGAAACTGAAATCGTTACTGTAATTACAGGTGAAGATGCTGATGCAGAAACAACTGAAGCTTTAACAGAATGGTTAGAAGAAACATATCCTGATGCAGAAGTCGACGAACAAGTCGGCGATCAACCGATCTATCCCTATTTATTCTCTGTAGAATAACGTTGAAAATTATATAAAGTATCATATACAAAAATTCACTTAGACATGGTCTAAGTGGATTTTTCTGTGTGTAAGCATAAATATAGAAACATTATAGTTTGTGCATGACAAAAACGATGAAATACAAAAGTTTTGTAAGGTTAGTGTAAAAATAAGTGCTTATTTATGAGAATAATTGTTATAATATTTAAAATAGTTGCAATAATCAAAAAAGATGTAAGGGGGAATTGATATGAAATTTAAAAGTGTCTTTGAAATTATCGGGCCGACAATGGTCGGACCTTCATCGTCACATACAGCAGGAGCAGTCAGAATCGGGATGGTTGCGCGTGAGTTATTTGGGGATTTACCAGAACGTGTTGATATTTATTTATATGGTTCGTTTATGGAAACCTATCAAGGTCATGGGACAGATGTTGCGTTAGTTGGGGGACTGCTTGGTTACGATACCGATGATGACCGTATTAAGACGAGTTTACAGACTGCAGAAGAATTAGGCATGACGGTTAACTTTATTTCTATGCACGAGGATAAACCGCATCCGAATACGACGGTATTAAGTATGACGAAAGGTGATCAAACGTTATCTGTAGAGGGTGTATCAATCGGCGGCGGTAAAATAGAAATTGTCGCAATTAATGGTTTCCCAATCAGTATCTCAGGTAACTATCCGACGTTATTAGTCTTTCATCGAGATACCTTCGGCACGATTGGACGTGTTACGAATATTTTAGGTGAAGCCAGTATTAATGTCGGTTCTATGCAAGTGGCGCGTAAAGAAAAAGGTGATTCTGCTTTAATGACGTGCGAGTTAGATGAAAGACCGGATGAAGCGATCTTAGATCAAATTCGCATGGTCAATGATGTCACAGCAGTATCCTTAATGGAAGATTAGAAAGAGAGGGGGATTAAGATGTTTCAAACAGTAGAGGAATTAGTAAAGAGATGTGAAAATGAAGGCAAAGCGATTCATGAAATTATGTTAGAGCAAGAAATGGACGTGACGGGTGCGACAGCTGAAGAAGTGTATGCAGGGATGTCACATCATTTTAAAACGATGGAAAATGCGTTAGAAGAAGGCTTAAACGGAGTGACTTCTACAACGGGTTTAACAGGTGGCGATGCAGTGCTGATTAAAAAATATTTAGAAAGTGGCCAAGCTTTATCAGGTCCAATTTTATTAGATGCGGTAAGTAAAGCCGTCGCGACCAATGAAGTAAACGCAGCGATGGGGAAAATTTGTGCGACGCCGACTGCAGGTTCAGCAGGAGTTGTGCCGGGTGTATTATTTGCGATTAAGCATCGTTTTAATCCTACGCAGCGTGATATGTTGAACTTCTTATTGACGGCTGGGGCATTTGGATTTGTCGTTGCGAATAACGCATCGATTTCAGGAGCGTCAGGGGGCTGTCAAGCAGAGGTCGGTTCTGCTGCTGCGATGGCTGCAGCTGCAACGGTTGAAATGGCTGGCGGCACGCCGCAGCAATCAGCTGAAGCTTTTGCAATTTGTATGAAGAATATGCTAGGTTTAGTATGTGACCCGGTAGCGGGATTAGTTGAAGTGCCTTGCGTAAAAAGAAATGCGGCAGGGGCTTCGAATGCGCTAGTGTCAGCGGATATGGCACTTGCGGGCGTGACGTCGCGTATTCCGACAGATGAAGTGATAGAAGCAATGTATCGTATCGGGCAGACGATGCCTTCTGCACTGCGTGAGACAGGACGTGGCGGCCTCGCTGGAACACCAACCGGCCAACGCTTAAAACAACAAATATTTGGTGATTAACATGTCTAAAGTAAACCTCATTGATCAACCGTATACGTTAGACCAAATCAAAGGGTTAGGTCCAAAACGTATTGCGGTATTAAATGAATTAAATATTTATAACGTAGAAGATTTGGTGCTTTATTTACCTGTGCGCTATGAAGATAATAGTGTGGTAGATTTAAACGAAGCAGAAGATCAATCAACTGTGACAGTGGTCGGCGAAGTTTACACAACGCCCACTGTCGCTTTTTTTGGCAGAAACCGTTCAAAAGTCACTGTTCATTTAATGGTAAATAATATCGCTGTTAAAGCGGTATTCTTCAACCAACCGTATTTAAAAAAGAAAATCAATCTGCATGACCATGTGACCATTAAAGGCAAATGGAATCGTGCGAAACAAGAAATCAATGGCATGCGTCTCTTTACGACGAATCAGCCGGAACAAGCACAAGACGGTGAACAACTAGAACCGGTTTATCGGATTAAAGAAGGCATTAAACAAAAGACACTTCGAGATATTATTCGTAAAGTATTAGATGATATTGAGATCAACGAATGGTTATCTGAAGATTTACGTCAAAAATATAAATTAGAATCATTAGCTTCAACTATTAGAACGTTACATTACGCAGATAATAAAACAGCCTTATTAAAAGCACGCAGAACTTACGCTTTTACTGAGTTATTCTTATTTGAGTTACGTATGCAGTGGTTGAATCGATTAGAGAAATCAAGTGATGAAGCAATTGAAATTGATTATGATTTGGCGAAGGTCAAAGATTTCATTGAAAGCTTACCGTTTGAATTAACGGACGCGCAAAAAACTGCAGTCAACGAAATATTCAGAGACTTGAAAGCGCCGCTTCGCATGCACCGCCTCCTCCAAGGTGACGTCGGTTCTGGTAAAACTGTCGTAGCTGCTTTATGTATGTACGCTTTAAAAACAGCGGGCTATCAATCAGCTTTAATGGTTCCGACTGAAATATTAGCAGAACAACATGCGGAAAGTTTAACGGACTTATTTGGCGATCGTATGAATGTGGCCTTACTGACAGGTTCAGTCAAAGGTAAAAAGAGAAAACTGTTATTAGAACAACTTGAAAATGGTACGATTGATTGTTTAATCGGTACACACGCTTTGATTCAAGATGATGTGTCATTCCAAAATGTCGGTTTAGTCATTACCGACGAACAACACCGTTTTGGTGTCAATCAGCGCCAAGCGTTACGTGAAAAAGGTGCCATGACCAATGTGCTCTTTATGACCGCGACACCGATTCCAAGAACGCTAGCTATTTCAGTTTTCGGAGAAATGGATGTCTCATCTATTAAACAATTGCCGAAAGGTCGTAAGCCGATTAAAACGATGTGGGCGAAACATGAAGCCTATGATTCGGTACTCAACCAAATGACGGCAGAATTAAATAAAGGCAGACAAGCTTATGTGATCAGTCCATTGATTGAAAGCTCAGAACACTTAGAAGATGTGCAGAATGTTGTAGAGCTATATGAATCACTGGAACAACATTACGGTGTTGGCCGTGTCGGTTTACTGCACGGTAAAATGCCTGCAGATGAAAAAGATGATGTGATGCATCGCTTTAATCAACATGAAATTGATATTTTAGTTTCAACAACTGTCGTCGAAGTAGGTGTAAACGTACCGAATGCGACATTTATGATTATTTATGATGCAGATCGTTTTGGTCTCTCTACACTCCATCAGTTAAGAGGGCGTGTCGGTCGTAGTGATCATCAAAGTTATTGTGTATTGATTGCTTCACCTAAAACAGAAACAGGGATTGAACGTATGACCATCATGACACAAACGACAGATGGCTTTGAACTGAGTGAACGGGACTTAGAAATGCGTGGTCCTGGTGATTTCTTCGGTGTAAAACAAAGTGGTCTGCCTGATTTCTTAGTCGCAAACATTGTTGAAGATTACCGTATGTTAGAAGTTGCGAGAGATGAAGCGGCGAAACTCATTCAATCAGGCGTATTCTTTAAAGAACAATATGCGATTTTGCGCAACTTTGTAGAACAAAATCTCTTGCATACAAGTTTTGATTAAAAATGAACGCAATATGTCATAACTAAGCTTAAGCGCTTAACAATACATGACACAACAGACTAATTTCGATACACTATACTTAATTAGGCTGTTGTGTTTTTTGTTGAGCAAATTTAAGAGAAAATGATATGATATGTAGGTAGTCTTAAGACTTGGTACTAATTAGGGGGTAAAGTAATGAGGTTGAAGAAACAAGAACGACGTGAAGCTATCAAACAACGACTGCAGGAAAACCCCTTTATGACTGATAATGAACTCAGTGATTTATTTTCTGTCAGTATCCAAACCATCAGATTAGATAGAACGTTTTTGAAGATTCCAGAATTACGTAAACGTATTAAAACCGTTGCTGAACACAACTATAAGCATATTCGTGCAATTGAAGGTAATGAGATTATCGGAGATTTAATCCGGGTAGAACCAGATGTGACCGCGGAATCTTTGATTTATATTACGGAAGATTCAGTCTTCACACGTAATGATATTGCACGTGGACATATTCTTTTTGCGCAAGCGAATTCGTTATGTGTCGCTTTGATTCAAAAGAGTATGGTGCTGACAAGAGAAAGCCAAGTGACGTTTTTAAAACAAGTGAAACTGCATGATACAGTCCATGCCTTTGCGCAAGTGGTCGATATCGGTTCGAAATATATTACTGTCGCAGTTTCGTCTTATGTGAAAGATAAATGTGTATTTAAAGGTACATTTAAAATGTATTATTATGACGAGGAGTGATCACGAAATGGTGACATTAGCCATTGATATGATGGGCGGAGATGACGCACCGGGTATCGTGTTAGAAGCGGTAGAGCAAGCGTTGAATGACTTCCCAGATTTACATATAATTTTATTCGGAGATGAAGCACAGTGCACACTGAAACATGACCGTTTGGATTTCCGTCATACGACAGAGAAAATCGAAATGGAAGATGAACCGGTTCGTGCCATTAAACGTAAGAAAGACAGTTCAATGGTCAGAGCTGCACAAGCTGTTAAAGACGGTGAAGCTTCTGGCTGTGTCTCAGCAGGTAATACAGGTGCTTTAATGTCAGCAGGTTTATTTATTGTCGGCCGTATTAAAGGCGTCGCACGTCCAGCATTGGTTGTAACGTTGCCGACGGTTTCTGGTAAGGGCTTTGTCTTCTTAGATGTCGGTGCGAATGCGGATGCGAAACCGGAACACTTATTACAATATGCGCAACTCGGCAATATTTACGCTGAGAAAATCCGCGGTATCGGTGCACCGAAAGTCGCATTATTAAATATCGGAACTGAAGCAAAAAAAGGCAACAGTTTAACGAAAGCGACATATGATTTAATGCAAGCTGACACTTCATTCTATTTCTCAGGAAATGTTGAAGCGAAGACCTTAATGGAAGATGCGGCTGATGTCGTGGTCACTGATGGTTTCACAGGTAATATGGTCTTAAAGAACCTAGAAGGTACTGCGAAATCTATCGGTAAAATGTTAAAGTCTACATTGATGGCAAGCTTTAAAAATAAATTAGCTGCCTTAGTGTTGAAGAAAGACTTAGGCAACATGAGCAAGAAAATGGATTACGCTGAGTATGGCGGTTCTGTATTACTTGGCTTAGATGGTATTGTGGTTAAAGCACATGGCAGTTCGAATGCGAGAGCTTTTTATTCTGCGATTCGCCAAGCGAAAATTGCAGGAGAGCAACAGATTGTTGAAGTAATGAAAGAGACGGTAGGTGAACAAAATGGGTAAAACAGCGATTATTTTTCCAGGACAAGGTGCACAAAAAGTAGGCATGGCAGAAGACTTGTATCAACAAGATACGAAAGCAACTGAAATTTTAGATGCTGCACAAGACGCAGCAGGCTTTGATTTACTAGAAACTATGTTTACTGATGAAGAAGGCAAACTTGGCGAAACTGAAAACACACAACCTGCTTTATTAACTCACAGTATTGCATTATTAAATGCATTAGGTGATATTAAAGCAGATTACACAATGGGGCACAGCTTGGGTGAGTATTCAAGTTTAGTGGCAGCTAAAGTATTAGCGTTCGAAGATGCGGTCAAAATCGTCCGTAAAAGAGGCGAATTAATGGCACAAGCTTTCCCAAGCGGTGTCGGCAGCATGGCTGCAGTACTTGGCTTAGATTATGATGATGTCGCAAAAATCTGTGAAGATTTATCAGAAGAAGGTTCGATTATTGAACCAGCGAACATCAACTCACCAGGTCAAGTCGTGGTATCAGGCCATAAAACAGCGATTGATCGTATTGTAAAAGAAGGCAAGAATTTAGGTGCGAAACGTGTCTTGCCATTAAAAGTGTCAGGACCTTTCCACTCATCAATGATGCAAGTCATTGAAAAAGACTTTGAAGATTACATCAATCAATTCGAATGGCACGATGCTGAAATTCCGGTTGTTCAAAACTATCATGCAAAAGCTGAAACTGACGCAGAAGTGATTAAACAAAACATGGTCAAACAATTGTATTCACCGGTTCAATTCATAAAATCAACTGAGTATTTAATTGAACAAGGTGTCGATCATTTTATTGAAATCGGACCAGGCAAAGTCTTATCGGGCTTAATTAAAAAAATCAACAGAGACGTTAAATTAACTTCGATTCAAACACTCGAAGATGTTAAAGGATGGAATGAACATGAGTAAAAGTGCATTAGTAACAGGAGCTTCTAGAGGTATTGGACGCAGTATCGCGTTACAGTTAGCTGAAGAAGGTTATAATGTCGCAGTCAACTATGCAGGCAATAAAGAAAAAGCAGAAGCAGTTGTAGCAGAAATCAAGGATAAAGGTGTTGAAGCCTTTGCGATTCAAGCAGATGTCGCTAATCCTGATGAAGTTAAAGACATGATTCAAGAAGTCGTAAAACAATTCGGTTCTTTAGACGTATTAGTCAACAATGCGGGTATTACACGCGATAACTTATTAATGCGTATGAAAGAACAAGAATGGGATGACGTAATCAACATAAACTTAAAAGGTGTGTTCAACTGTATCCAAAAAGCAACACGTCAAATGATGAAACAAAGAAGCGGTGCAATCATCAACTTATCTAGTGTGGTCGGTGCAGTCGGCAACCCTGGACAAGCAAACTATGTTGCGACTAAAGCAGGGGTTATCGGTTTAACGAAAACAGCTGCACGTGAACTTGCGTCACGTAATATTACAGTGAACGCAGTTGCACCAGGCTTTATCGTTTCTGATATGACAGATGCGTTGAATGATGACCTTAAAGAACAAATGAAATCACAAATTCCATTAGGCCGTTTCGGCGAAGATACAGATATTGCGAACACAGTTGCTTTCTTAGCTTCTGACAAAGCAAAATACATTACTGGCCAAACAATTCATGTTAATGGCGGTATGTTTATGGAATAATCACCATTAATTCACGAGAAGTAGTGGGATTACACTATTTTGTGGGGTAACCCTACTTGTATTCTTGTTGATAAAATGGGAAAATAATAGAGTCGTATAGGCTTTTTAAAGGAGGTGAATCGACGTGGAAAACTTCGATAAAGTTAAAGATATCATCGTTGACCGTTTAGGTGTAGATGCTGACAAAGTAACTGAAGATGCATCTTTCAAAGATGATTTAGGCGCTGACTCACTTGATATCGCAGAATTAGTTATGGAATTAGAAGACGAGTTCGGTACTGAAATTCCAGATGAAGAAGCTGAAAAAATCAATACAGTTGGTGACGCAGTAAACTTCATCAACAACCTTGAAAAATAATAACAATATTATCTGAGTCGTCTTAATCAGCGACTCAGATTTTTCTTTTGTTTTGCATTAAATTCACGTAAAATGAGACACATAAGCGCATACAGCGCGATGTTGTATTCTGTAAAATTAAAAGGAGGTCATCTTTTGACCAAGCATAAGAAAGACGCTATGCTGCATGCTTTTAATCAAAAGTTTGCACAAAAAATGGAGATGTTAGATCTCGCTTATAAACATTTACCTCTGTATCAGCAAGCATTTTCACATTCTAGTTTTATCAACGATTTTAATATGGACCGACTTGCGCACAATGAGCGCTTAGAGTTCTTAGGAGATGCGGTATTAGAATTGACGGTTTCACGCTATTTATATGATAAATATCCAGGATTGCCTGAAGGGAATCTGACTAAAATGCGCGCGACCATCGTTTGTGAACCCTCACTTGTAATATTTGCGAATAAAATCAAATTGAATGAATTAATTCTACTAGGCAAAGGTGAAGAAAAAACAGGTGGACGTACACGTCCTTCATTAGTGTCAGATGCCTTTGAAGCCTTTGTAGGTGCGTTATATTTAGACCAAGGTTTAGATGTGGTATGGCAATTTGCGCAAGAAGTTATCTTCCCGTATGTGGAAGATGATGCGTTAATGGGTGTTATTGACTTCAAGACACAATTCCAAGAATATATCCACCGTTTAAACAAAGGCAGTGTCACATATCGTTTAATCCATGAAGAAGGTCCAGCACATCATCGTCTCTTCACATCTGAAGTGTTATTAGAAGGTGAAGCGGTGGCTGAAGGTCAAGGCAGAACGAAGAAAGAATCAGAACAAAAAGCCGCAGAAAAGGCTTATAAAGTGATGAATCAGAAACAATGAACAAGCTGTGTCAAACAGTGATAGGGAGAACGAGTGAAGTATGGTTTATTTAAAATCAATCAATGCAGTCGGATTCAAATCGTTTGCGCAGCAAACCGAAGTCCACTTTGATCAAGGTGTGACAGCAATTGTTGGTCCGAACGGCAGCGGTAAAAGTAATGTAACAGATGCCATCAAATGGGTCTTAGGTGAACAATCTGCGAAATCTTTACGCGGTTCGAAAATGGAAGATATTATCTTTTCCGGCGCAGAACATCGCAAAGCGCAAAACTATGCGGAAGTTCGATTAAAATTAGATAATCATGCACATCAATTAAACGTTGAAGAAGATGAAATCATCGTCACACGCAGGCTGTACCGCAGCGGCGAGAGTGCGTATTATTTAAATAACGAACGTGCCCGTTTAAGAGATATCACGGATCTCTTTTTAGATTCAGGACTCGGCAAAGAAGCATTCAGTATTATCTCACAAGGTCGTGTAGATGAAATCTTGAATGCGAAACCAGCTGACAGACGTCAAATCATTGAAGAATCTGCAGGTGTATTAAAGTATAAAAAACGAAAAGCAGCATCTGTTCAAAAATTAGATCAAACAGAAGAGAACTTAAATCGTGTTGAAGATATTCTTTATGATTTAGAAGGTCGTGTAGAACCTTTAAGAGAAGAAGCAGCAATCGCAAAAGAGTATCAACATTTATCTAAAGAAATGAAGAAAAGTGATGTGTTGGTTACTGTTCATGATATTAATGAGTATAACGAAGCTATCAGTAAAGCAGATGAACGCTTAAACATCTTAAAGAGTCAACAAGCACAAAAAGAAGCGGATCAAAATCGTTATTCACGTACATTAGCTAATTATAAAGGTGAATTGAATCAACAAAACGATGAAATTGAACGTTTGAATTATCAGTTAGTACAAGCAACAGAAGCAGCAGAAAAATTATCTGGTCAACTGAATGTGTTAGAAGAGCGTAAACGTAACCAATCACAAACGAATGCACGTTATGAAGAAGAACAAGAGGCGCTAAAAGCACAATATGCGCAACTGATGGAAGAACAAAAACAAGCAAAAGCTGATAAACAAGCATTAACTGAAAAACAACAAACTTTATCTGCAGAAGTGAAAAAGCTAGAAGATCAATTGTATGTATCAGACGCAGACCACGAAGAACAATTAGAAGAGATTAAAAACAGTTATTATGATTTAATGTCTGAACAGTCAGAGGTAAATAATGATATTCGTTTCTTACAACGCACGATTGAAGAAAACGAAGCCAAACAAAATCGTTTAGACAGTCGTTTATTAGATGCGTTCAATCAATTAAAATCTATTCAGTCTGAAATTAACCAAATTACAACACAACAAAAAGAAAAACAACAACAATTAGCTTCACTAGAACAACAACAAAAAGATAATGAAACCCAATTGACTGAAGCAAAAAACAAACAAAATGAATACGAAGAAAAGCTATATCAGGCGTATCGTTATACTGATAAACTAAAAGCGAAAATAGAAAGTTTAACTAGTAGAGAAGAAGACTATACGTATTTCTTCAACGGTGTAAAACATGTCTTGAAAGCGAAAAATAATCCATTAAACGGTATCCATGGCGCAGTGGCAGAAGTGATTGATGTTCCGTCAGAATTAACGACAGCGATTGAAACAGCATTAGGTGCATCAATGCAGCACATTATTGTAGACACTGAAAAAGATGGGCGCCAAGCGATTGCGTATTTAAAACAAAATCGGTTAGGCAGAGCGACATTCTTACCGTTAAATGTTATTCAACCAAGACGTTTACAAGCTGACATTATGAACACTGCACAACAAGCAACTGGTTTTGTCGGTGTGGCTGCAGATTTAATCGGTGTTGATAACAAATATAGTGCAATTATTTATAACTTAATCGGTAATACGATTATTGTTGATGATTTAAAACATGCGAATGAATTAGCACAAGCGATTCGTTATCGTACACGTATTGTGACACTAGAAGGCGACATCGTGAATCCAGGCGGTTCTATGACTGGTGGTGGTCAACGTCAGACTAAAAGTATATTAGCACAACGTGACGAATTGACACAGCTGCGCGAACAGTTAAAACAATTCGAACAACAGACGGCTGAATTTGAACGTCAAGTTCAAGCCGTTAAAGATAAAGCCAATCAATTAAGCGAAACGTATCTACAAATCAGTCAACAATATAATGAAACGAAACAAGCGGTGCATAATATTGAATTAGAACTCGATCGTTTGAAAAAAAGCGAAGCACATATCAAGAGCGAGCATGAAGAGTTTGAATTTGAGAAAAATGACGGCTATCAAAGTGAGAAGAGCCGCAAAACGTTAGAAGCAAAACAACAACAGAAAGAACAGTTAGCGAATAAGTTAAAAGACTTAGAGCAACAAATCGAAAGCTTAACGCAACTTTCTAAAGAAGGTAAAGAAAGTACTGCACAATTACAACAACAGCTGCATCAAAAACAATCAGATTTAGCTGTGTTGAAAGAACGTAGTAAAACACAACGTCAACAACTTGAACGTATTGAGAATCAAATTAAACAGAATCAATTACAACAAGAAAAATTAGCTGAAGATATTGAGCTGTTCAACTCTGATGAAGTAACAGGTCAAAAAGCTTTTGAAACGATTCAAAAAGATATTGAACTGAAACAACAAGAAAAAGCGGATTTAAATGAACGTTTAGAAGTGTTGAAAGGCAAACGTCAGGAGACAAATGCCTCAATCGAAGAATTTGATGAAAAACTTCAAGAAACGCATCGTGATATCTTATCGATTGAAAACAGCTATCAAGATATCAAAGCAGAACAATCCAAATTAGATGTATTGATTTCACATAGTATGGATCATTTAAATGACGACTATCATTTAACATTCGAAGCAGCGAAAGAACTCTATGAACAAGATGAACCAATCGATGCTTTACGACAGAAAGTGAAATTAACGAAAATGTCGATTGAAGAATTAGGTCCAGTTAACCTGAATGCGATTGAACAGTTTGAAGAAGTCTATGAACGCTTTACCTTCTTAGACGAACAACGTACAGATTTACGAGAAGCCAAAGCCACACTCGAACAAATTATTCGTGAGATGGACCAAGCGGTAATGGATCGATTTAAAACAACATTCCATGCGGTACAAGAACATTTCTCAGAAGTATTTAAATCGTTATTCGGTGGCGGTCAAGCCGAGTTGAAATTAACGGATGATGATTATTTAACTGCAGGTGTAGAAATTATTGTACAACCGCCAGGTAAGAAGCTGCAGCATCTTTCATTATTAAGTGGCGGGGAGCGTGCACTTAGTGCCATCGCATTATTGTTTGCGTTATTAAAAGTACGTTCGGCACCATTTGTTATACTAGATGAAGTAGAAGCAGCTTTAGATGAAGCGAATGTGATTCGTTATGCGAATTACTTGAGACAATTATCTGAGAAGACTCAGTTTATTGTGATTACGCACCGTAAAGGGACTATGGAAGCGGCTGATAGACTGTATGGTATTACAATGCAAGAATCTGGTGTATCTAAACTGGTAAGTGTGAATTTAAATACGATAGATGAAGTGTTGAAGGAGGAAGAAAAATGAGCTTTTTTAAACGACTAAAAGATAAGTTTGCGGGCAAACCGACAGAAGAAGAAAAAGAACTTCAAGACTTAGAACAGACGGAATCGTCTGAAGAAGACTCGAAACCGGCTGAAAAAGAAGAAAAATCAACTTTACCTGAAGCAAAGCCTAAAGAAGAACCAAAAGAAGAGCCTAAAGATGATTTCGATTTTGATGACGGTTTAATTTCAATTGAAGAGTTTGAAGAAATTGAATCACAAAAATTAGGTGCGAAATTCAGACAAGGTTTAGAGAAATCACGTGAAAACTTCCAAGAGCAATTAAATAACTTGATTGCACGTTATCGTACAGTGGATGAAGACTTCTTCGAAGCTTTAGAAGAAATGCTGATTACTGCCGATGTCGGTTTCAATACAGTGATGGAATTAGTCGATGAATTACGTACAGAAGCACAACGCCGTAACATTAAAGAAACAGAAGACTTAAAAGAAGTTATTGTTGAAAAAATCGTAGAGATTTATCAACAAGAAGACGACAATTCAGAAGTAATGAACTTAGAAGATGGTCGCTTGAATGTTATTTTAATGGTCGGTGTTAATGGTGTCGGTAAAACGACAACAATCGGTAAATTGGCACACCGTTATAAAGCAGAAGGTAAGAAAGTGATGCTAGCTGCGGGTGATACATTCAGAGCTGGTGCTATCAACCAATTAAAAGTATGGGGTGAACGCGTTGGTGTCGATGTTATCAGCCAAAGCGAAGGTTCAGACCCAGCCGCTGTAATGTATGATGCGATTAATGCGGCGAAACACCAAGGTGTCGACATTTTAATTTGTGACACTGCAGGACGTTTACAAAACAAAGCGAACTTAATGAATGAGTTAGAAAAAATGAAACGTGTCATCGGACGTGCGGTTCCAGATGCACCGCATGAAGTATTGCTTTGTCTTGATGCGACAACTGGACAAAATGCGTTATCACAAGCACGTAACTTCAAAGATGTAACGAATGTAACAGGTATTGTATTAACAAAACTTGACGGAACTGCTAAAGGTGGTATTGTATTAGCTATTCGTAACGAATTGCATATTCCGGTTAAATATGTCGGCTTAGGTGAACGATTAGATGACTTACAACCATTCGATCCAGAAAGCTATGTTTACGGCTTATTTGCGGATATGATTGAACAAACAGTTGAAGAACATCAAGAAGAAACAGCAGAAACAACAGAAAACGACGGTGACACACCTGATGAGCAAAAATGATTTAGTTAAAACATTGCGAATGAATTACTTGTTTGATTTTTATCAGTCTTTATTGACGAAAAAACAACGTAATTATTTGGAATTATTTTATCTTGAAGATTACTCTTTGAGCGAAATCGCAGATACTTTTGATGTGAGTCGCCAAGCAGTATATGATAACATAAGAAGAACTGGTGATTTAGTAGAAGATTATGAAGCGAAATTAGCGCTTTATTCAAAATTTGAACAACGTCGTGAAATTTATACTCAAATGAAAGCATCTATTGAAGATCCGGATGCCTTGAAACAATATATCGAAAAACTAGAAGAATTAGAATAAGGAGGTCACTTGGATGGCATTTGAAGGATTATCCGATCGTTTACAAGCGACCATGCAGAAAATCCGAGGAAAAGGGAAAGTGACTGAAGCGGATATTAAAGCAATGATGCGCGAAGTGCGTCTTGCATTGCTTGAAGCCGATGTTAACTTTAAAGTGGTAAAATCATTTATCAAAACTGTCTCTGAACGTGCTTTAGGTTCAGATGTCATGCAATCTTTAACACCTGGCCAACAGGTTATCAAAATTGTTAAAGATGAATTAACGCAATTAATGGGCGGCGAAAATGCGACGGTTAATATGGCAAACAAACCGCCGACAGTTGTGATGATGGTTGGTCTGCAAGGTGCAGGTAAAACGACAACTGCAGGTAAATTAGCATTATTAATGCGTAAGAAATACAATAAGAAACCATTATTGGTTGCGGCAGATATCTATCGTCCAGCAGCGATTGACCAACTTCAAACAGTCGGCAAACAATTAGACATTCCAGTCTATAGTGAAGGCGACCAAGTTCCACCGCAACAAATCGTTGACAATGCGTTGAAACATGCCAAAGAAGAACATTTAGATTTTGTGATTATCGATACAGCAGGTCGTCTGCATATTGATGAAAAGTTAATGAATGAGTTAGCTGAAGTTAAAGAATTGTCTAAACCAAATGAAATTATGTTGGTTGTAGATGCGATGACAGGTCAAGATGCGGTTAACGTTGCCCAATCATTTGATGATCAATTAGGTGTAACGGGTGTTACTTTAACTAAACTTGATGGGGATACTCGAGGCGGTGCCGCTTTATCTATCCGTTCTGTTACGCAAAAGCCGATTAAATTTATTGGTGTCAGCGAGAAACTGGATGGTTTAGAGTTATTCCACCCAGAACGTATGGCGTCACGTATCTTAGGTATGGGCGATGTATTAAGCTTAATCGAGAAAGCTCAACAAGATGTAGATGAATCTAAAGCAAAAGATTTAGAGAAGAAAATGCGTACAGCTTCATTTACATTAGATGATTTCTTAGAACAATTAGACCAAGTTAAAAATCTTGGACCATTAGATGAAATCATGAAAATGATTCCAGGTATGGGAAAAATGAAAGGTATGGATAAACTGAATATGAGCGATAAACAAATCGATCATATCAAAGCGATTATCCAGTCTATGACTTTAGCTGAACGTGAAAGACCAGAAATCTTAAACGTTTCTCGTAAGAAACGTATCGCAAAAGGTTCAGGCCGTTCACTTCAAGAAGTTAACCGTTTGATGAAACAATTCAATGACATGAAGAAAATGATGAAACAATTTACTGGCGGAGGCAAAGGTAAAAAAGGCAAACGCAGTCAAATTGAAAATATGATGAAAGGCATGAACTTGCCGTTCTAATCGAAAAAAGGTGTTGTGAGCAGCGACTTACAACACCTTTTACTGTGCATCAAGTATGAAAAATGAAATCGGTAAAGAGAAACCTCTTTACAAACTTTCTGATACCTGTTATTATTATTTCTTGTAGAAAAGAAAACAAAGACTCAAAGGAGAGAATTATACATGGCAGTTAAAATTCGTTTAACACGTTTAGGCTCAAAAAGAAATCCATTCTACCGTATCGTAGCAGCAGATGCTCGTGCGCCACGTGATGGTCGTATCATCGAACAAATCGGAACTTATGACCCGGTTACTAAAGATGCGTCACAAACAGTTAAAATCGACGAAGAGTTAGCACTTAAATGGTTAGCTAACGGTGCGAAACCAACTGATACAGTTCACAATATCTTATCTAAAGAAGGTATTTTGAAAAAATTCGACGACCAACGTCACTCTAAGTAATTTAAGCTATAAGTTGCTTTAATCTCATAACCCTGAGACAATACACTTGTCTTAGGGTTATTATTAAGTATTGGAGCTTTTTTCACGAGACCAAATATTGGAGGCAATGTGCATGAAAGTAGAAGTCGGTAAAATTGTAAATACACATGGAATAAAAGGTGAGGTACGTGTGAAATCTAATTCAGATTTTACAGACACACGTTTTCAACCTGGTGAAGTTTTGACTTTGAATCACAAAGGTGAAGAAATTGCGTTAACGGTCGCATCTTATCGTATGCATAAAGGGTTCCATATGTTGACATTTGAAGGGATCAATAACATTAATGATGTGGAACACTTTAAAGGTGATATTCTGACACAAGAGCGTGATCATGAAGCAATCGAACTTGATGAACATGAGTTTTACTATTCCGACATTATCGGCTGCACAGTTTTCGATGGTGAAACACCGATCGGTCGTGTGAAAGAAATCTTTGAAACAGGTGCCAACGATGTATGGGTAGTTCAAGGTGATAAAGAATACTTGATTCCATATATCGCAGATGTTGTCCAAGAGGTAGATGTCTCAGGGCGCCGTATTCAAATTACGCCATTGGAAGGAATGTTCGACGAGTGAAAATTGATTATTTAACGCTGTTTCCAGAAATGTTTGATGGCGTATTAAATCATTCTATTTTAAAGCGTGCACAAGAGAAAGAGATTCTAACAGTGAATACCGTCAATTTCAGAGATTATGCGATTAATAAACATAATCAAGTTGATGATTATCCATTCGGCGGCGGTCAAGGTATGGTCTTGAAACCAGAACCTGTCTTTAATGCGATGAAAGACCTTGAGACGACAGAAGACACACGTGTGATATTGATGTGCCCACAAGGCAAACCTTTCTCGCAAGCTGTAGCAGAAGAGTTGAGCCAAGCAGAACACTTAGTGTTTATTTGTGGTCATTATGAAGGCTATGATGAACGTATCAGAGAACATTTAGTGACTGATGAAATCTCAATTGGAGATTATGTACTCACAGGCGGAGAACTGCCTGCGATGAGCATGACAGACGCGATTGTGCGCTTGATTCCAGGTGTACTCGGCAATCAACAGTCACATGAAGATGATTCATTCTCTGACGGTTTATTAGAATTTCCGCAATACACACGTCCACGAGAATTTGAAGGTATGAAAGTACCTGACGTCTTATTATCAGGCAATCACGCAAATATTGATGCATGGCGACATGAACAGAAATTAATTAGAACATTTGTCAAAAGACCCGATTTACTAACAAAGTATCCATTAACATCAGAAGATGAAAAAATACTTGAAAACTACAAAAACCAATTGAAAACCAAATAGCAGTGTGCTAATATTATTTAAGTGTGCTAAGCACGAAAAATCACTATGATCCGCTGCTATTTTGTTGTCGAGGCAAGAACATAGTTTGAAGGAGAGAATAATAAAATGAGTAATCACAAATTAATCGAAGCAGTTACTAAATCACAATTACGCACAGACTTACCAAACTTCCGTGCCGGTGACACTGTACGTGTACACGTACGTATCGTCGAAGGTTCACGTGAACGTATCCAAGTCTTCGAAGGTGTTGTAATCAAACGTCGCGGTGGCGGAGTTTCAGAAACTTTCACAGTTCGTAAAATTTCATCTGGTGTAGGTGTGGAACGTACATTCCCATTACACACACCAAAAATTGAAAAAATCGAAGTAACTCGTCGCGGTAAAGTTAGACGTGCTAAACTTTACTACTTACGTAACTTACGTGGTAAAGCTGCTAGAATTAAAGAAATTCGCTAATTTTAGACAGATAGACATACGAGTAGACCAGGCTGTTCCTAATCAAGGAGCAGTCTTTTTTTATTTGAATATCGTATGAAAATTCTGAAAAATTAGGTATAATGAAAGCATTCTATAAAATGAAGTCTTTATTTTTACAAGTACAACTAGAAAATCATCATAGAAGGAGTAGAAGTAAATGAAAAAGAAGGTTTTAGTAACGATTGCGATATTGTTATTCTTTGCGATTGTCGCAGTCAGTATTGTCAGGAACGAATTCACAGACCGTGTCAATCCGTTTCTAACGACTGAAAAATCATATGCGAAAGTTGAGAAAGGTACGCAGTTTTATGAAAATGTTCAAGCGTATTCAAAAGATGGAGAACGCGTGCCTTATAAGCTTACATTCAATGGTTTTGATCCTCAAAAAGAGAATGTCGTGATTATTCATAAAGGGAAATATGTGAAAGAAATTCATTATCTAGAAGCATTGCCCAAGGATGTAAAAGAATAAGAAATATTGATTTTAATAAGTGATTAAATTTAGCGTCTGTGTTAAACGTGATAATGAATTTAATATGTATTCAGATACTTCAGAAGCTAAATTATCAAAAGTAGCATATGAACGATAAAAGAATCGCCCTTTTAGTAGAGTGGGCGATTCTTTTATTTATATAGTTTAGATGGATTTGTCACTGTTCCAATCATCTTCACTTGGTTGTTGATGTGTATGATATTGATGGATGATCTCATTGTATTCTCGTTGGTTATGGCCTCTGTATGCCCATAATCTCACCATAGAATATACAATTTTAACATGTTTTAAGAGATGTCTTGTTTTAACATTGTTATACAAACCTTGTGCTTTCCACATTTGGACTGCGTCCTTTAAGTCATCTTCTTTTGGTACCATTTTAATATTGGGAAGGATGACGTCTTCGAAAATAGCGATTTCAACCATATATACAGGAATATCAAAAGATTCTCCTTGTAAGTTAATACTGCTTCTAAGAAACAGTAGGCTGTCTTCAAACTTCTTATTTTTTACCCAGTCTTCTGAAGTAGCGGCTTTAAACAATTCCATATATGTTGAAGGTAAATAGTATGGTACAGTTTCATATAACGCGTTGAGTGTTTGATAGGCTTCTTTTAAGGTTACGTGCGTAAGGTAATTATCGCTAATAGTAAAGATTTGACTTTTATATTTTGAGTTAATCAAATCTTTAATAGATTCGCTCGTCTCATGCTCTTCAAAGTAAACGTTATAGAGTTTAACCACAATTTTAATAGGGATAAAGCCATATAAGTTTACAAGCGATTCAAAGAATTTAATATCGGTTTCTGTGTATAAATCATCAAAGATATTGTCATGAATTTTATCGTGCATTAATGCGGGTAGAAACATTTTGACTTGGCTGATTGATAATTTGTTATGACACAACGCTTTCAACAAAGATTGCTGAAATTCGACATCTAATTCTTGATCAGTGAAATCTTCAATTGATTGTTTTAGAATTTCTTCTGGATGTAGGCCGCGCAAGCTGAAATATCGTTTTAAATGTTCAAATAAATCACAAGGTAAATAAAGCATATTAAGTTCGATATCACTAAATAAAATAAAGACAGCAATGTTCTCACCAGGGAGTTCTGCACCTACAAAGCTATTTCTATCTTCATAAACCATATATGCAAAAAGGATGCGTAATGGTGGCACGATTTGAATTAATTTTTCAAATAAGCCATAATCTCTCGTTACTTTCTCCGCAATAAATGTACATTTTTCAGCATCGGTCAGCTCTTCATAATTTTTAATATTAGCCATTACACAAATAAAATCTAAATTTTGAGTGCTATAACGATCAGATAAACATGTTTCAAAATCCATTGTTTCATATAATCTGCGTTTTTCTTCTATTGAAGCTAAATTAATGAGTTTTTTGTGTATCCAGTCTTCAAATATCGTTAATGGTGGATATTTTTGATTTAAACAGTAT